>CABQJX010000044.1 GCA_902464595.1 uncultured Lachnoclostridium sp.
GAGCCTGGGGCATTGCCTTGCTGGCCGCCTATATGCTGCGAAAAGAGGAGAAGGAGACATTGACGGATTACTTATCACACAAGGTGTTTGCCGGAAGCTGCGGAACCAGCATGGAGCCGGTGGAGGCTGATTCAGAGGGATTTGAGGCATTCATGGAGCGTTATAGGGAAGGGCTGGCTATTGAGCGGGCGGCTGTGGAGCATTGCTGATCAGGAAGATAAGGGAAGCATGTGATGAAAAAATGAATGTAACCGGTGTGTCATGTGAAGTGGAAAATAGGAGAGAGTAATATGCTGGAAGAATTAAAAAGGCAGGTATATGAGGCCAATATGGAGCTGCCCCGCAGAGGGCTGATCACTTATACATGGGGGAATGTCAGCGGCATTGACCGTGAAAAGGGGCTGTTTGTCATCAAACCAAGCGGGGTGGATTATGATGTATTAAAGCCGGAGGATATGGTGGTGATGGATCTTGAGGGCAAGAAGGTAGAAGGTGATCTGAACCCTTCCTCGGATACCCCGACTCATCTGGAGCTGTACCTGGCTTTTAAGGAGATTGGAGGAATTGTACATACCCATTCCCCTCACGCCACGGCATGGGCCCAGGCAGGCAGACCCCTTCCCTGCTATGGTACGACTCACGCCGATTACTTTTACGGTGAGATCCCTTGCGCCAGGAACCTGACAGAAGATGAGATTGAGGAAGGATATGAAAAAAATACGGGAAAGGTGATCATTGAGACCTTTCAGGGAAAGAATCCTGTGTATATCCCCGCTGTTCTTTGCAAGAACCACGGCCCCTTTACCTGGGGAACGGATGCGGCTGAGGCAGTCCACAATGCCGTAGTCCTGGAGGAAGTGGCCAAGATGAATTTTATGACCGAGCTTATTAATCCCAGTGCCGTGCCTGCGCCTCAGTGCCTCCAGGATAAGCATTTCATGAGAAAGCACGGGCCAAATGCCTATTATGGACAGGGAAAATAGAAGCACATTCCGGTGTTCTGAGTTGACGGCTTCTTGAACTGGCAGCCGGAATATATTTGCGTGGCAGATGAATGTTGGAAAAGGCCTGGGAATGCAGCTCCATGCAGGGGCGGTTTCCGGGCTTTTGACATTTGGACTTTATTTGAGGAAGCTTAGGAAGGTCTGGGAAAGGAAGATGGACTTTTATAAACGGGTGGGAATGGTGTGCAGGGCAGTGCCTGGAGGGAAGGTGGCTTCCTACGGGCAGATCGCTCTTTTATGCGGGAAGCCTCATAATTCCAGACAGGTGGGATATGCCTTGAAACAGGGGCTGGCAGGGGAGATTCCCGCACATCGCATTGTAAATGGAAAAGGTGTTCTTACAGGGGCAGCCTCCTTTGATTATCCCGGTATGCAGCGGCTGCTTTTGGAGGATGAGGGAGTGGAGGTGCTTCCCTCTGGGGATCGGACGGGATCGGACCGGGTGGATATGAAGCGGTACGGCTGGAAGAATACCCTTGAGGAGGCGGAGGCATTAGCCAGACAGTTTAAGGAGATGGGAATTTGAATATGGGAAAAAGAGCAGGCTGAGAAGAGGATGACCATGAGGAAAAGCGCAGGCTGGGGAGAGGATTCAAGAAGATAGGAAAAGACGGAAGGAGAAAAAGGCAAGATGAGGAATTGGCAGAAACAATTTTTTGTAATTTGGACCGGGCAGGGACTTTCCCATTTGACCAGCTCCATTGTACAGATGGCTATTATCTGGTATATAACAGCAAGAACAGAGTCTGCTGCTGTCCTGTCCTTTGCCACGATGGCAGGATTTCTGCCCCAGGCAGTTTTAGGGTTATTTGTAGGAGCTGTGATCGACCGTCATGACAGGAAAAGGATTATGATCCTTTCGGATCTTGTGATGTCCGGTGTTTGTGTAGCCCTGGCGTTTGTAGGCATGGCAGGAGAAATCCCTATAGGGCTGATTTTTGCAGCTCTGATGATCCGAAGCATTGGGAACGCCTTTTATGCCCCGTCTCTCCAGGCCATTACCCCTTCCATCGTGCCAAGGGAGTATCTGACAAAATATGCAGGCTATGCCCAGACGGTGGATTCTGTGGCCATGATTGCAAGCCCGGCTTTGGCCGCAGTGCTTTACGGAATCCTTCCTCTGTGGTCGATCCTAATGATGGATGTGGCAGGAGCGTTTTTCTGTGTGGGTGCTCTGGTTCTGGCAAAAATTCCGGAAAATGCAGGAAAAAAAGAAACACAAGGCCGGGAGCCTCTGTTAAAAGAGGTGAAGGAGGGATATGAGGCTGTGAGGAAGACTCCGGGAATGATGGCCCTTGTGCTGATCGGGGCGCTGTATGCGGTCATTTATTTTCCCATTGGAACCTTATATCCCCTGATCACTATTTCTTATTTTCAGGGAGGCGTTCAGGGATCTGGAATCGTAGAGACGGTATTTTCCCTGGGAATGTTGGTCGGTTCCCTGGCTCTGGGAATATGGGGGGATAGGATTGACCACAGAAAAACCATTGCTGCCTCCATCGGCGCTTATGGTCTGGGAACTATGGTTACAGGGCTTCTTCCGCCAGAGGGATTTCCTGTATTTGTATGTTTGACCTTTTTTATGGGAATTTCCTCTCCCCTCTATTTTGGGGTTCAGACGGCAATTTATCAAATGAAGATCCAGAAAGAGTATCTGGGAAGGGCGTTGTCCCTGTCCAACAGCAGCCGTCTGGTGGCTATGCCTTTGGGGCTTATGCTTTCTGGGGCCTTTGCAGGGGCTGTAGGGATCGAAAAATGGTTCTCTCTCTTAGGGGCAGCTTCCGTAGGGCTGGCAGCATGGACGCTGTGGCTGCCAGCCTTCCGAAAGCTTCGGGAAAAGGAGGATTAATTGCCTACCGGGGCCAAAAGGACTTTGCCTGTGCCGCGATATACATTGACCAATCCTTCTCCGGAGGCTGCGGAACCGATCAGGGATTTTCCGGAGCGCTCTACGGTAAAGCTGAGGCTTCCGCTCCAGGCTACTGCCATATTTCCATCGATTTTTAGAACATCATTTTCCAGTGTCACCTCAACTAACTCCTCCATGGGACAGGGGGATTCCAGGCAGAGGACGCCCTCACCGGCGATCCCCAGGTTAAAGAGCCCCTCATTTCCGGCCACGGCAGAGGAAAGATTGGAGCGCATGACGGCCTTGTGCTTCAAACGGGAGTCGCAGGCCAGGAAAAGACCGTCGTCCAAGACGATGGAGCCGTTCCAGTCTCTAAGATCCAGAAGAATGATATGGCGGAAGGTTGGCTCTAAGACCAGGGTTCCATCTCCGGTGTATTCTGGTTTGATGGCGCTCTCTCCGGTGACCTTCCCGCGGACCGCTTTGCCGAACAGATCTCCGACGCCTTTGATGCCGGTAGTGGCATTTACATTTCCCACAGACCACTGCATAGCTCCGGCCTGCAGGGTGATATTAGCCTGGCTCAGGTCACAGATTACCTGGCGTTTGCGCACATTCATAGCGGCGCTGAAGTAGGCAAGGGCTGCATCGGACGGCATAACGCTCAAGTCGCGCTGATACTCGATAACCGTAAAGGGCCCTAACTGGGACAGTATTTTTATGTCATCGTTGTTGGTGAAATTGGAAATCCGGTACATAGATGAGAGTCCTCCTTCATAATTTTTGCGTATCCCCTGAAGGGGATAGAGAGAAGTTATTATGGTACAATGATAATATATTTTTGAACGAAAAAACAGAGACAAAATTATTAAGATTGGTGAGGGGTATTTAGGCAAGGGTTCTGTCAAGAAAGAGGGGGAGTTTATGAAACGTTCATCAAATTTGAAAATTTTAACGGCCTGTGGTATTGGGCTGCTGGGGCTGTCTTCCGTATTTTACAGTATTTTGCAGACAGAAAAAGAAAAGCAGGAAGAAAGAGCAGGTTTGGAAGAATCCTTAACACCCGAATTTGCTGTTTATAAACAGCTGACAGATCAGTGGTTTGCCAACGGTGATGAAAGTTATGTGAAGGTATTCCTGACCTCCTGTGAGCCAATGTTTTTTTCCAAGAATCCTTCTTATCCTGAGGCGGGAGGATTGATGATCCATACAGAGACCAGACATATGGAACTGCTGTTTGACAGACAGCTGAATGATCCCGTTATCCTTCAGGCTCTTTACTGGGATGAGGAGGAGCCGGATGAGCAGCGGGTTAAGCATATGTATGGGCCGGATCGGTGGTACAATGCAGAGGATTATATGGCTATGACACAGAAAAATGAGCCGGGATTTGATGTGGAATACGGTGATTATGGAAGGATTATTACAGGAGAGCAGCAGGTGAAACCAGATTGGATGGACGAAAATATGTGGGTTTTACCAACAGAAAAAGGAGGAAAGATATACCGCTTTGCCTTTTCTGAGGAAAAACAGGAGCCTTTTGGGAGAGGAGGGGGTATCTTTGATTTCAGAAAAGAAGGATCGACGGCGGAGCAGTTTAGGGAATTTGTCACCGACAGCCAGGGAAATCCTATAGAATACCGATTTTTCAGAAGCGCCTCAGAGGATCATGGAAAGGAGCGAAAAGAAATAAGATCCCGAAGCCGCTTTCTTACCCGGGACAGCCTGGAGGCAAAACAGATGATAGAGCAGATGCTGGAGAGGGGGCCCTTTATCCCAAAGGAGGTTCTGGAGCTGCTTCAGGTTATGGAAGATGATCCCGTATAGGCAGACTGCTGCACGAAAATATAAAACTCAGGAAAATAAGGCTTCCACAAACGGCTATTTTAGGATATAATAAACTCGAGTTAGTTTGTGCGGGCCATTTGCCGCCTTCGTATTTTCCGTGGATCCCCTGATCAACAGGGGCAAGGGGACAAATCACAGGAGGGAAAGGACTGCGCCATATTTGCTCCGCAAAAGAAATTCATAGATATAGGAGACGATACATATGGAAAGAAAAGTAGGAACAATCTCAAGAGGTGTCCGCTGCCCCATCATCCGCCAGGGAGATGATCTGGCCGGGATCGTGGTGAACAGCGTATTAGAGGCGGCTGCCAGCGAAGGATTTGAGCTTCGCGACCGTGATGTGATCTCCGTGACTGAATCCGTAGTGGCCAGAGCTCAGGGCAACTACGCTTCCATCGACGCCATTGCCAAGGATGTAAAGGCAAAGTTAGGCGGCGAGACCATTGGCGTTATTTTCCCGATTTTATCCAGAAACCGTTTTTCCATCTGCTTAAAGGGGATTGCCAGAGGTGCAAAGAAGATCGTTCTGATGCTCAGCTACCCCAGCGATGAGGTGGGAAATGCTCTGGTGTCCTTAGATCAGGTAGATGAGGCCGGGATCAATCCTTACAGCGATGTCCTGGATCTGAAGCGCTACAGAGAGCTGTTTGGAGAGAACAAGCATCCGTTTACCGGTGTGGATTATGTGGATTACTACTGCCAGCTGATCCGCGAGCAGGGCGCTGAGGTAGAGGTGATCTTCGCCAACAACCCAAGAGAGATTGTAAAATATACAAAGAACGTACTGACCTGTGATATCCATTCCCGCGTGCGCACAAAGCGCATTTTAAAGGAGGCTGGGGCAGAGGCAGTGTGCGGCATGGACGACATCCTCACCGCTCCTGTTGACGGAAGCGGATGCAATGAGAAGTACGGTCTTTTAGGTTCCAATAAATCAACAGAGGATACCATTAAGCTGTTCCCAAGAGAGTGTCAGGATCTTGTCCTTGACATTCAGAAGCAGATCCTGGACCGTACAGGAAAGCATGTAGAGGTTATGGTATACGGCGACGGCGCTTTCAAGGATCCGGTTGGAAAGATCTGGGAGCTGGCTGACCCAGTTGTAGCGGTTGCCAATACCGAGGGATTAGAGGGAACTCCAAACGAGGTTAAGTTAAAATATCTGGCTGACAACGACTTTAAGGATCTGTCCGGTGAGGCCTTAAAGGATGCCATCTCCAAGAGGATCCGCGAGAAGAAATCAGATTTGGTAGGGGATATGGCTTCCCAGGGCACAACTCCGAGAAAGCTTACAGATTTGATCGGCTCCCTCTGCGATCTGACCAGCGGTTCTGGGGATAAGGGAACACCAATTATCCTAGTTCAGGGATATTTTGATAATTATACCAACTAGAAAATAAGAGATATAGCCTTTCTCCTATGCCACACATTGTTTGGCAGAAGGGCAGGAACAGAAAAATTCATTTACAGGGTCCCAACGGGGCCCTGTTGGATTATTAACGGATATGGAGGTAGTGATGAAAAAATTAAAGCTGGCTATCCTGGGAAATGGTTTTCTGGCAGACATTATTGTGGAGGTAGCGTGCAGGGGGCTTCTGGACGAGTATGAGCTTACAGGGATCCTGGGACGGACGAAGGAGAAAACAGAAAAATTAGCACAAAAGGGACACTGTCAGGCATGTGAGACCATTGAGGAGCTTTTGGGATCTCACCCGGATTATGTGGCAGAAGCGGCCTCCGTCCAGTCTGTAAGGGATTATGGGGAGCAGATCCTTTCTGCAGGCGCCAGCCTGATCGTACTTTCCATCGGCGCTTTTGCGGACAGCGGTTTTTATGGGGAAATGCAGGAAACAGCAAGAGAGCATGGTACAAGGATCTATATTGCCTCCGGGGCAGTGGGGGGATTCGATGTGCTGCGCACAGTATCTCTTATGGGACAGGTAAAGGCAGGCATATGTACCCACAAAGGGCCGGCTTCCCTCAAACATACGCCTCTGTTTGAGGAGCATCTGATGACAGACAAGGAGGAATCCCACGTATTTGAAGGAAACGCAAAGAAGGCCATTTCCCTGCTTCCCACCAAGGTAAATGTAGCTGTGGCCACTTCCCTTGCGTCAGCCGGGCCAGAGGAAACTTCCGTAGATATTTACAGCGTTCCCGGCATGGCAGGGGACGACCATAAGATCACAGCAGAGATTGACGGTGTGAAAGCTGTGGTAGATATTTATTCCAGAACCAGCGCCATTGCCGGTTGGAGTGTGGTAGCAGTTTTGAGAAATATTGTGTCTCCTGTTGTCTTTTAGGGGAATGGGGTGGCGTCCCCCAATCGTTTTATGCTGCGGTTTATCCTTTGACAGGATAGGATCAATCAATAGGATTCAGGAGGTTTCATATGTTTAAAAAATTGGTTGCAATTGAGCCGGTGAGCTTGATCCCATCGGCGGAAAAAGAGCTTTACAAACATGCAGAGGAAGTTGAGCTTTATGGAGATATACCGGAAAATGAAGATGAGATCATCCGGCGGATCGGGGATGCAGAGGCAGTTTTGGTAAGCTACACCTCAAGGATCAGCCGCCGCACCATTGAGAGCTGCCCTTCGATCCGCTATATTGGGATGTGCTGCAGTCTCTATTCAGAGGAAAGCGCAAATGTAGACATCGCATGTGCCAGAGAGCGTGGCATTACGGTTCTTGGGATCCGGGATTACGGAGACAGGGGAGTGGTGGAATATGCTCTTAGCGAGCTGGTGCGTTTCCTCCACGGGTTTGATCGTCCTATGCTTCAGGATATGCCGGTGGAGATCACGGATCTGAAGGTAGGGATCCTGGGATTGGGCGTATCCGGAGGGATGATCGCCGACGCTATGAAATTTATGGGAGCCCAGGTATCTTATTACTGCCGCAGCCCGAAGCCGGAGCGGGAGGCCCAGGGAATGACATACCGCCCATTGAAGGAGCTTCTTGCCGAAAGCCAGGTGGTTTTTGCCTGCCTGAACAAGAATGTGATCCTTCTTCACCAGGAGGAGTTTGAGATGCTGGGGAGAGGAAAAATTCTCTTTAACACCTCCATTGGCCCGGCCTTTGACCTGCCGGCCTTAAAGGAATGGCTGGATCAGGGGGACAATTACTTTGTCTGTGATACAGAAGGGGCTTTGGGGGATCCCACCGGAGAGCTTCTGTCTCATCCGGGAGTGTTCTGTTCCCACATATCGGCTGGGAGAACCAGACAGGCATTTGATCTGCTGAGCAAAAAGGTGCTGGATAATATCCAGGCCTATGAAGATAAGAACCGTTAGATATAGAAAACCGCTGTCGGACAGGAAAGAGGCAGAACTCTTTCCTGCTGACAGCGGTTTTATGATATGTTTGCAGTTTACAGACTTTCTTCCTGAAAGGTGGTCTGACATTCTTCCAGATTTTCACAAATTTTTTCCAGGGTTTGGCAGAATGATTCCATTTCCTTTGGATCGACGCCTTCCCATATGGTGTGATCCACAAAATCCAGAACCTGGCGTACCCGTTTTGCCTCTGCAATCCCTTCCTCTGTGAGACAGATCAGATAAGAACGTCGGCATTCCGGATCTTTTTCCCGGCGCAGATACCCTGCCTCCTCTAATTTATCCAGGGAGCGGGACATGGTAGCCGCATCCACACGGCACTGGGTGGAGAGCTCCTTCTGGGTCAGATGATCTTTTGCCAACAGTACATCCAGGATGCGGGCGTGGCCCTGGCCGAAGGTGAGGCCGATCTGGGCAAGGCTGGGCTGCATAAGATGACGCCTGGCCCATTCTGCCCGGATCAAAAGCCGCCGGACGTGAGATAATTCCATGATTCTTTCCCTTCTTTCTTAAAAGTGCATAGCAGTTTTGTTTCTGCCGGACATACAAGGGCCCGGCTTTTAATGGCTATTCCAGCTCAAACTGTCCTGTGTACAGCTGGTAATACCGGCCTTTCTGTTCCAATAACTCCTCGTGGCTTCCTCTCTCAATGACTTCTCCCTGCTCCAATACCATGATCGCTTTGGAATTGCGCACCGTAGAAAGGCGATGGGCAATGACGAATACGGTTCTCCCCTCCATCAGGGCATCCATTCCCTTCTCGATCAGCTTTTCCGTGCGGGTGTCAATGGAGCTGGTGGCCTCGTCTAAGATCAGCACAGGAGGACGGGAGATGGCTGCCCTCGCAATAGCTAACAGCTGCCTCTGTCCCTGAGACAGGTTAGCCCCATCGCTGTGGAGCATGGTGCGGTATCCCTGGGGAAGACGGCGGATAAAGGAATCGGCATTGGCGATTTTGGCTGCCCTTTTTACGTCCTCATCTGAGGCGTCCAGCCGCCCATAGCGGATATTGTCGGCAATGGTTCCTGTAAATAAGTGGGTATCCTGGATGACCATAGACAGGGAGCGGCGCAGGTCGTCCTTTTTGATGTCCCGTATATCGATCCCATCATAGGTAATGCGTCCGCCCTGGATCTCATAAAAGCGATTGATGAGATTGATAATGGTGGTTTTTCCAGCCCCGGTGGATCCCACAAAGGCGATTTTCTGGCCTGGCTTGGCGTAAAGGCTTATGCCTTTTAAGATGGTTTTTTCCGGTGTGTAGCCAAACACCACATGTTCAAAGCGCACGTTCCCTTCAAGCGGGATGAGTTTAAAATCTTTTCCATTTGGATCAGGAATTTTCCAGGCAAATTCTTTGGTAAAGCAGCTACATTCCTTCAGCGTTCCGTCCGGATCCCTGGATACAGCGCACAGCCTTACGTTTCCTTCATCTGTTTCCAGCGGCTCGTTCATCATATGAAAGATACGTTCTGCGCCGGAGAGGGCAGACAGAAGAAAATTGATCTGTTGGGTAAACTGGTTCATGGGCATGGCGCTCTGACGGACATATACCAGGTAAGAAGCCAGGGTTCCCAGATCCGTAAGGCCGGACAGGACAAAGAGGCCGCCTGCACAGGCAGATAATGCATAATTGATATAGGAGAGGGCTACGATGGTGGGAACGGTCATGCCTGCGTGGGTCATGGCTTTGGTAGCAGCTTTTCGGTAGGCTTCGCTGCGCCTGCAAAATTCCTCAAAATCCTGGGCTTCATGGTTAAAGACCTTTTCAACCTTCTGCCCGGCCACCATTTCTTCCACAAACCCGTTGATGCTTCCAAGATACTGCTGTTGTTGGGTAAAATATTTCCGGCTTCTTTTTCCGTTAAAACGGATAAACAGAAGCATGACTGCCAGAAATACCATAACGATGGAGGACAGGCGCAGATCCAGAACCAGAAGCATAGCTATGGTTCCGGTGATGGTGATGAAGCTCTGGATCATCATGGCAAAGCTGCTGTTGAGAGCCTCAGAGATGGTGTCCACATCGTTGGTAAAGCGGCTCATAAGCTCCCCGTGGGTGTGAGCATCAAAGTAGGTGAGGGGGAGCCTTTGGGTATGACGGAACAGATCCGAGCGGATCTCGCTCACCACCTTTTGGGACATGCGCACCATCATTTGATTATAGGCAAAACAGGAGAGGACTCCTGCCAGATATAAAAGTCCCATAAGGAACAGCATTTTTATTAATCCCGGAATATCGCCGGGAAGGATATATTGGTTGATAACCGGCTTTAGCAGATAGGTTCCAAGGATGCTTGCCATGGCGCTTGAGGTCACGAGCAGGGCAATGAGAAAGAGATACCATTTGTGGCGTCCCAGATAGCCGAACATTTGCCTGATGGTTTTCCTGGTGTCTTTCGGACGGTTGTAGGATGAAATTCTTGCCATTACAGATTCGCCCCTTCCTGCTGAGAGTGATAGATGTCCTGGTATACCGGGCAGGTATCCAGAAGCGTCCTGTGGTTTCCGGCTGCAAGGATCTTCCCGTCCTGAAGGATCAGGATCTGATCCGCCTCCATGACGGAGGTGATCCGCTGGGCAATGATGATCTTCGTGGTATTGGGAAGATGGCGGGACAGCCCTTCGCGGATCCTGGCTTCTGTGGCTGTATCCACAGCGCTGGTGGAATCGTCCAGGATGAGTACCTTAGGATGCTTTAAGATCGCTCTGGCAATACACAGCCTCTGTTTTTGACCGCCGGACACATTGACGCCTCCCTGTCCTAACTCTGTGTCATACCCGCGTTCCAACCGGTCGATAAATTCGTCCACACAGGCAATGGCGCATGCTTCCTGGATCTCCTGGTCTGTGGCGTCCTCTTTGCCCCAACGCAGGTTATCTTTGACTGTTCCTGAGAAAAGGGTATTTTTTTGAAGCACCATAGCGATGGAATCACGAAGATTTTTTAACGGATAATCCTTTACCGGCCGGCCGTCAATGGATACTGTGCCTTCTGTAGCCTCATAGAGCCGCGGGATCAGCTGGACCAGGGTACTTTTTGCAGATCCCGTCTGTCCGATGATTCCAACCGTTTGTCCTGGAAGGATATGGAAAGAAATATCGGATAAAACGTATTCCTCTGCCTCCAGGCTGTACTTAAAGGAAACGTGGTCGAAACGGACATCGCCCTTCTCTACCGTAAACGTGCTGCCGGGCTGATCCTTAATATCAATCTCCTCGTTCATGACCTGGGAAATGCGCCGCCAGGATGCCAGGGCGCGGGTCGCCATAAGGAAGACGCCGGACAGCATCATCAGAGAATTGAGTACCTGGAGCACATAGCTCAAAAATCCGGTGAGTTCACCTACCTGCACATTGCCCATAACTGTCATATTCCCCCCGAACCACAGGATCGCAAGGATCGTGCCATACATCACAAGCTGCATGGCGGGCATATTGAGAACGGCCAGGCTGAAGGCTTTTTCAGCAGTGAACCGGAGATTATGGTTGACCTCCTCAAATTTCTGCACCTCATAATCTCCCCGCACATAGGATTTGACCACGCGGATGGCAGTGAGATTTTCCTGAATGATCCGGTTTACCAGGTCGATGGCTCCCTGCATGACGCTGTAGAGAGGGCGTACCTTCCGGATAATGGAAAAGAGCATGATCCCCAGAATAGGAGCAGCTATGAAGAATACGATGGCCAGCTGTGGATTGATATAAAAAGAGGCGGCCATAGCTGTGAGCATCATAACGGGGGAGCGAAAGCCCGGCCGCATACCTCCTGCCACAGAGTTCTGGATGGTGGTCACATCGCTGGTAAGGCGGGTCACCAGGGAAGCGGTACTGAAATGGTCGGTATTGGAAAAGGAAAATTCCTGGAGCTTTGCAAACTCTGCCTTGCGGATTTCAGCTCCCAGCCCCTGTCCCACACGGGCAGAAAACAGGGCAGAGCCTTGACCGAGGACCAGGGAGATCAGGGCAAAAAGAATCATCTGTCCACCCTTCATTAAAATATAATGGCGGTCGCCGTTAGCCACTCCAACGTCGACGATGGAAGCCATGACAAGGGGAATGATAAGCTCAAATACGGTTTCTGCCTCAATGCAGAAGATGGCCGCAATGGCATCCCGTTTGTAGGGCCTCAAATAAGAAAGAAAGTCTTTCATGGGGGAAACCTCCTTTGCTGATAGAATATAGCCGCCAGGGATCTTTTAGGAACAGAGTGTCAGGAACAAGCAGTCTGTTTCAGGCGGGCGGTTTGAATTGCATATACAATGATTGTGCTCACAACTATTGTATACGCATGAATTGGCCAAGTCAAGGGGGTATGGAGAAACAGTTTAGCCATGCGAAGATTCAGGAAGGAAAATGTACGGCTGAACTGTTACGGTGGTGAGAAAATCAAGGAGAATGGGTCTGGATAAATGCGTCCGTTTATGTTAATATAGGAAACAGTTCAGCTGGGAAATGCCCGGAAGATGTTTTTATGGGAGAAAAAGAAAGAAGATAGGAGCAGATCATATGAAATGGAAAAAGTTTACATTAACTACTACCACAGAGGCGGTGGATCTGATCAGCAGCATGTTTAACGACATTGGCATAGAAGGGATTGAGATCGAGGACAACATTCCTTTGACGGAGAAAGAGACGAAAGGGATGTTTATAGATATTCTGCCGGAGCTTCCGCCGGACGAGGGCGTGGCCAAGGTGAGCTTTTATCTGGACGATGACGCTGATGTGGCTGAGTATCTGAAGAAGGTAGAGGAAGGATTGGATGAGCTGTCTGTCTTTATGGATCTGGGGGCCAGAACGATCTCTGCTTCCGAAACAGAGGACAAGGACTGGATCAATAACTGGAAGCAGTATTTCAAACCCTTTACGGTGGATCATATCCTGATCAAGCCTACCTGGGAGGCCATTCCTGAGGAGCACAAGGACAAGCTTCTGGTTCAGATCGATCCGGGGACTGCCTTTGGAACCGGTATGCATGAGACCACCCAGCTGTGTATCCGTCAGCTGGAAAAATATGTAGATCAGGATACCAGGGTTTTGGACGTGGGAACAGGAAGCGGCATTCTGGGGATCACTGCCCTAAAGCTGGGAGCACAGGAGGTTTGGGGAACAGACCTGGACGAAAATGCTATCAACGCTGTAAGGGAAAATCTGGAGGCCAACGGGATCAGTGAGGAGAAGTTCCATGTGATCCAGGGAAATATCATTGACGATGTCCGCGTGAAGGAATGGGCCGGATATGATAAATATGAGGTGGCAGTTGCCAATATCCTGGCAGATGTGATTATTCTTCTGGTCGATGAGATCAGCGCCCATTTAAAGCAGGGAGGGATTTTTATTACCTCCGGCATTATTAATATGAAGGAACAGGCCGTGAAAGAGGCCTTTGCCCGCTGCAGCCAGCTGGAGATCGTGGAGACGACCTACCAGGGCGAGTGGGTGAGCATTACAGCCAGGAAAAAGTAATCAGGATTCGCCTGCCGGCTTTTGGCAGGAAGCAGATACGAATAACGGTAAGAGAAGAGATTTGAGGAAAACCATGCATCATTTTTTTATTACTCCCGAACAAGCAGGAGAGGGAGCTGTGACCATTGAAGGGCCGGACGTAAACCATATCAAAAACGTGCTCCGCATGAAAGCAGGGGAGGAGATGCTCGTCAGCGACGGAACGGGAAGGGACTATCTCTGTGTCTTAGAGGGAGTTGGAGAGCAGGAGGTTACAGCCAGGATCATAGAGGAAATAGAGGATCCGAAGGAACTTTCTTCCAGGATCTGGCTGTTTCAGGGGCTTCCCAAGGGGGATAAGATGGAGCTGATCGTTCAAAAGGCGGTGGAGCTGGGGGCGGCGGCCATTGTACCCGTATCCACGAAAAACGCGGTGGTGAAGCTGGATCCCAAGAAGGCGGAAGCTAAGATCCGGCGCTGGCAGGCGATTGCAGAGAGCGCGGCCAAGCAGTCTAAGCGCAGCCTGATCCCCAGGGTGGAAGGGCTTATGTCCCTAAAGGAGGCTTTTCGGTTTGTGAGGGAACAGGGGTTTTCCCAGTGCCTGATTCCTTATGAGCACCAGCCGGGAATGGAGGATACAAGAAAGCTGCTGGCAGCCATAGGGCCGGGGCAGGACATTGCTGTGTTCATCGGCCCGGAAGGCGGATTCGATGAGGAAGAGGTTAAGGCTGCCCTTGAGATGGGGGTGTGTCCTGTGAGCCTGGGCCGCCGGATCCTGCGGACGGAGACTGCGGGCCTGGCCATTTTATCCGTGATGATGATGAAGCTTGAGGGGGCTTTTTAAACAGAGAAAATATCTGAAAAACAGGCATACGAAGGAGTTTATTTGGAAATGGAAGCATATTTTGACAATTCAGCGACAACCCGCGTCTTTGACAGTGTAAGGGATATTGTGATAAAGACGATGACGGAGGATTATGGAAATCCCTCCTCCCGCCATAAAAAGGGAATGGAAGCGGAACAATATATCCGCCAGGCCGCTTCAGAGATCGCAAAGACGATGAAGGTGAAGGAAAAGGAAATCCTGTTTACCTCCGGCGGAACGGAATCAAACAATCTGGCTCTCATTGGAACGGCGCTGGCGAACCAGAGAGCGGGAAAGCATATTATCAGCACCCGGATTGAACACGCCTCTGTCTATAATCCTCTGGCTTTTCTGGAGGAGCAGGGGTTTGAGGTGACCTATCTGTCAGTAGACCATCAGGGACATATTTCCAAGGAGGAGCTGGAACGCTCCATCCGCCCGGATACCATACTGGTTTCCATTATGTACGTCAACAATGAGATGGGGGCCATTGAGCCGGTGGAGGAGATCGGAGCCCTGATCCACCAAAAGAATCCGGCGATCCTGTTCCATGTAGATGCCATCCAGGCATACGGAAAAATGATGATCCGTCCTAAACGGCAGAATATCGACCTTATGTCGGTCAGCGGACATAAGATCCACGGCCCGAAGGGCGTGGGTTTCCTCTATGTTGACGAGAGAGTAAAGATCCGTCCTATCCTTTATGGGGGAGGACAGCAGAGGGATATGCGTTCCGGCACAGAGAATGTTCCAGGGATTGCTGGATTAGGGCTGGCGGCAAAGGAGATGTATACCGATCACCAGAAAAAGACCGACCGTTTATGCGCTTTGAAGGATCGCATGATCAGTCAGCTGGAGGGGCTTGATGGGGTGACGGTCAACAGCAAAAAAGGAATGGAGAGTGCGCCCCAGATCGTCAGCGCCAGCTTTGAGGGCATCAGGAGCGAGGTGCTTTTACATGCCCTGGAGGAAAAAGGCGTTTATGTATCTTCCGGTTCTGCATGTTCCTCCAACCACCCGGCGATCAGCGGCACGTTAAAAGCCATCGGAGTAAAAAAGGAGCTGTTGGATTCGACGCTGCGTTTCAGTTTTGGAATGTTTAACACAGAGGAAGAAGTGGATTATTGTATCCATGTACTGGAGGAGCTGCTTCCGGTGCTTCGCCGCTATCGCAGGGCTTAGAAAGGGCAGCAGTCAGGGCAGCTGATCGATTGAAGAATAATGGATCAGAGAGAATAATAGATCAGAGCGATCAATAGATTGCAGCAGAAAGAGGTAAAAGAAAGAATGCAGTATCAGTCATTTTTGATTAAATATGCGGAGATCGGCACAAAAGGAAAAAACAGGTATATGTTTGAGGATGCGCTGATCAAACAGATCCGCTATGCGTTAAAGGATGTGGAGGGCCAGTTTGATGTGACAAAGGAGTCTGGCCGGATTTATGTAAAGGCAGAAGGGGACTATGACTACGAGGATGCCGTTGAAGCCCTAAAGCGAGTATTTGGTATCGCCGATATTTGTCCGATGGTGCAGATTGAGGACAAGGATTATGAGAATCTGAAGAAACAGGCCGTAGAATACATGGAAAAGGTCTATGGGGATAAGCCTATGACCTTTAAGGTCAATGCCAGAAGGGGAGATAAAAACTATCCTGTTACGTCAGAACAGATGAACCGGGATCTGGGGGAGGTGATCCTGGAGGCCTTCCCTCAGATGAAGGTGGATGTCCATCACCCGGATGTGGTGCTCCATGTGGAGGTACGCCAGAAGGTCAACCTGTTTTCCCTGATGATCCCTGGGCCAGGCGGAATGCCAGTGGGAACAAACGGAAGAGCGATGCTCCTGCTCTCCGGTGGTATTGACAGCCCGGTAGCCGGTTACATGATCGCAAAGAGAGGTGTTAAGATTGACGCTGTGTATTTCCATGCGCCGCCATATACCAGCGAGCGGGCAAAGCAAAAGGTGGTAGACCTTGCCAATCTGGTAGCCCGTTATTCCGGCCCGATTAACCTTCATGTGGTGAACTTTACGGATATTCAGCTGTATATTTATGATAAATGCCCCCATGAGGAGCTGACGATCATCATGCGCCGTTATATGATGCGCATCGCAGAGGCGATCGCAGAGCGTACCGGAGCCATTGCCCTTATTACGGGAGAGAGTATTGGGCAGGTAGCCTCCCAGACGGTTCAGTCCTTAGCGGCTACCAACGAAGTGTGCACGATGCCTGTATTCCGTCCGGTGATCGGATTTGATAAGCAGGAGATCGTGGATGTGTCCGAACAGATCGGTACATTTGAGACTTCCATCCAGCCCTTTGAGGATTGCTGTACCATTTTTGTGGCAAAGCATCCGGTGACGAAGCCGAATATCAATGTGATTCACAGCTCGGAGCGCCGTCTGGCAGAGAAGATCGATGAGATGGTTCAGACTGCCGTGGAAACAGCAGAGCGGATCTATTGCGAGGGATAAGAAAATAAAAAAGAGCCTGCGTCAGCAGGCTCTCAGTTTTAAAGCAGTTAATAAGCAGGGATGCAAGGCTTCGATTAAGCGATGATATAAGGAGCCAGAGTGGCAAGAATCTCATCAATGCCGTTCTCAGCATGGATATTTAAGTCGATAGGCTTAGACAGATCCAGGCTGAAGATACCCATAATGGACTTTGCATCAATGACATATCTGCCGGAAACAAGATCAAAATCAACATCAAACTTAGATAAATCATTTACAAATGATTTAACCTTGTCAATGGAATTTAACGAAATACGAACAGTTTTCATGAGAAGACCCTCCTTGTGGTGTTTGTCTGTGTAATTGGCAGGAGATTCCTGCTTTGCTTTAATACTACAGACAGGGGCATTAAAAGTCAATAGTGAGATTGCATGAAAAACAGGGAATCAATCTGGTAATTCTTCCGTTGACCGGAAAACGTGAACAATTCCGTTGGGAAAATAGGAAAGCAAACCGTAGGAAACATGAGAAAATAAAGGAAAGTAAAGGAAAGACAGGAGGTTTTGCGATGCTAAGAGCAGCCCTGCACAACCTGGGATGCAAAGTAAATGCATATGAGACAGAGGCCATGAAGCAGCAGCTGGAGGAACGGGGATATGAGATCGTCCCGTTCGATCAGAAGGCAGACGTCTACGTGATTAATACATGTTCTGTTACAAACATAGCGGATCGGAAATCCCGCCAGATGATCCACCGCGCAAAAAAACAGAATCCATCAGCCATTGTAGTGGCAGCCGGCTGCTATGTCCAGGTGGCAGCCGATTCTCTGAAGGAGGATGGAAGCCTGGATATTATAATCGGAAACAATAATAAGGGCCGTCTGGCCGATATTTTGGAGGAGTACAGGAGAAACAGCGGAAAAGAGAAGGGGGAGAGGAAAACAGAGAGGGAAAATGGGGGGAGGGAAAAATGCCAGGAGGTACAGGTCCTTGATATTGCCCATACAGAAGAATATGAACACCTTCATGTAGGCCGCCTGGGAGACCATACCAGAGCTTTCATCAAGGTACAGGACGGATGTAATCAGTTTTGCAGCTACTGCATCATACCCTATGCCAGGGGAAGGGTAAGAAGCAGGGAAGCGGAGGACGTGGCAGAGGAGATCACGGAGCTGGTATCAAAGGGATATAAAGAGGTGGTTTTCACAGGGATCCATTTAAGCTCCTATGGGACAGAACATATGGAGGGAAGCCCGGTAAAGGGAGGAGACTGGGACAGCGGGCCTTTATGGGAGCTGATCTGGCGCATCCATCAGATTCCGGGGCTTGAGAGGATCCGTTTGGGATCCCTGGAGCCAAGGATCATTACAAGGGAGTTTGCGGCCAAACTGGCTTCTCTTCCTAAGTTCTGTCCTCATTTCCATTTATCCCTTCAAAGCGGATGCGACAGCACACTGAAACGGATGAACCGTCACTACACCACAGAGGATTATCTGAACCGCTGTGCCATTCTGCGTGAGGCCTTTGAGGCTCCTGCGATCACCACGGACGTGATCGCAGGATTTCCGGGAGAGACTCAGGAGGAGTTTGATCTTACGAGGGAATTTTTGGAAAAAGTTCATTTTTACGAAATGCATGTGTTTAAATATTCCCGCAGGGAAGGGACAAAGGCCGCAGCCATGAAGGAGCAGATCCCGGAATCGGTGAAAGGGGAAAGAAGCGATGTGCTTTTGGAGCTGGAGCGCTCTATGTCCCTGGAATACAGAAAACGGTTTTTGGATCAAAGGGTATCGGTTCTCTTTGAGGAGGCGGTTGAGATTGACGGAACATCTTATATGGTGGGTTATACTCCCCAGTATGTAAAAACAGCCGTTCCCTTGGACGGATGTGAGGAAACCTGTCTGTCAGGGCAGATCGTCACAGTGCAGGCGAAGGGGCTTTTAAAAGAGGATCTTCTATTGGCGGAGCTTTTATAACTGTTTCTATAGAAAGAATTGAAAGTTGTGCAAAAAACACAGGGGAAATCAGTTTACCCCTGTGTTTTTGTGCAAATTACAACTCAAAGGTGATGGCGCTGCAAAAAAATTAAGAAAATAGCCTATTGCCGAATGAGGAAATATAGAGTAGAATAGAGTAGAATACTTAAAGGACGTGATGATATGGGCAATATAAGTGATACACAATATTTTCAGGCTGTTCAGGACAAAAAAATAGAAGTGAGTGATGTGCTGGAGCAGGTGTATATTGCCCTGACAGAGAAGGGATATAATCCCGTGAACCAGATCGTAGGCTATATTATGTCTGGGGACCCCACGTATATTACCAGCCACAAGGGCGCCAGAAGCCTGATCATGAAGGTGGAGAGGGACGAGATTTTAGAGGAATTGATGGCTGTGTATATCGATGCCCGCCTGAAATAGGGGCGTTTATCGCAGATGATCCAGGCGCAGGGTACGTGTGAGGAAGAAAGGGCGGACAGGCTTTTGCCCTGTTTCAGAGTACGGATATGAGTGGGATGCATTCAGATGGCAGATTGCCATCTACTTTATGATGCATCCGATTTTTTTGTTTTGCCCTTTTTAAAGGGATCATGAGGAGAGTATGGGAGCAGGAAACCCCATCGTTAAGGATCCCATGGCTAAGGAATGGGAATGTGTGGGTTTTTGCTGGATCGGAGGAACTGAATATGAGGATTATGGGGCTGGATTTCGGCTCAAAGACGGTAGGAGTGGCAGTCTGCGACCCCTTAGGCATCACGGCCCAGGCGGTAGAGACCATTACGCGCACCAGTGAAAACAAGCTGCGTCAGACGCTTGCCCGCATCGAGCAGCTTGCCAGGGAGTATGAGATTGAACGCATTGTTCTTGGTTATCCTAAGAATATGAACAATACGCTGGGAGAGCGGGTGGAAAAGACATTGGAGTTTAAGGCTTCCCTGGAGCGAAGAACAGGCCTGGAGGTGCTGCTTTGGGACGAGCGTCTTACTACCATCGCGGCGGAGCGGGTGCTCATGGAGAGCGGCGTGCGAAGGGAAAACAGAAAAAAGACCATAGACCAGATTGCGGCAGTGTTTATTTTACAGGGATATTTGGACAGCCTGCATATGGCTGGGGAGCAGCAATAGGGTGACTGCTGCTGCCTGAATTGTGAACAGAAACGTAATAGGAGAAATGATGAGCGAAAAGATTAGGGAAGATAAGATCACTATGGAGGCCGATAACGGCGAAATGGTGGATTTTTATGTACTGGAGGAAGCGCGGATCAACGCTAAGAATTATCTGCTGGTGACGGATGCGCCGGAAGATGAGGATGGGGAATGTTATATCTTAAAGGATATGTCCGGTCAGCAGGATGTCCAGGCAGTTTATGAATTTGTGGAAGATGATGAAGAACTGAATGCTCTGACCAGAGTATTTGAGGAGCTTTTAGGCGATACGGACGTGAGCCTTGAATAGATCAGATAGCCTGCAAATAAAAAGTCAAGGCTAAATTGAAGAACATTGAAAATTTTATACA
>CABQJX010000045.1 GCA_902464595.1 uncultured Lachnoclostridium sp.
CCCTGGGAATCTGCTAACTGGGCAGCTACGGGATCTGTTACGGCAGTGTAGATCACAGGGATGCCAGACTTTTTGGAAACCCCGTATTCTGCCTGGGCCATGGGAGTGGCGATGGCACACATGAGATCCACGCCGCTGCCTGCAAAATCAGAGGCGATCTGGCTGGCAGTCCCTCCGTTGGCCTGGGCATTGTAATAGACAACATTGAGATTTTCTCCCTCTTTGATGCCTTCTTCGGCTAAGCCTTCCAGAAAACCCTGGCGGCAGTTATCCAGGGAGCCGTGCTCTGCAAACTGGCCGATGCCGATGGTGTAGGAAGCCTGGCTGTCGGCCTGGGCCTTTCCTTTTTCTGATTCCTCCGTAACAGTGGGATCAGCCTTTGTGTTTTCTGAAGACGAAGCCTCAGAACTTTTCGTGTCTGCTGGGGCAGAAGATGTGTCTTTGACTGTAACCTTGCATCCGGATAACAGGGATGCGCTCATAACTGCTGTCAGGATCATTGCCATTGTCTTTTTCATTATCATTTCCTCCTCAAAATGGTTTTCCAAAACAAAAAACGCCCCAATCACAGCGATGCTGTGATTGAGACGAAATAGATTCCGCGGTGCCACTCAATATTGACAAAATGTCCACTCTACGCATACCAACATATGCGCCGCATGGGTAACGGCTGCGGATTCCGTCGGTCCCTACAAAACGTTCATAAAACGATCTTTCAGAACCGCCCTCAAAAGTCCATTCGGCTGCCAGCCCTATACCGCAATCCCACCGCCTGCGGCTCTCTGTGATAGCACTTTGACTGCTTACTCCTCTTTCTCTACGGTTTGTGTTGTTTTAGATTAGTTGATATGTTAATACACAAAATCAGAAATGTCAAGAGATGTTTCAAAAAAACTTTAATTAGATACAAAAATGTGGTACACTGATGGTAAGATAACTGATAATAAGGAGGCCTGATAGGATGAGTAATAAACATTTTGTGATCACCATAGAACGCCAGTACGGAAGCGGAGGACGTCTCACTGGCAAGCGTCTGGCAGAAGAACTTGGCATCAGCTTTTACGATGAGGAAATCCTGAAAATGACATCTGAGACCAGCGCCATCGGAGAGCAGTATTTCCGTTTGGCTGACGAGAAGGCAGGAAATAAATTGCTGTACCGTATTGTTACCAATATGAAGCCGGAGCTGACGGAGCCAGACAAGGATGGTCCTAATATTACATCGCCGGAGAACCTGTTCCGTTTCCAATCCTCTGTGATCCGCCGGCTGGCAGCGTCTGAGACATGTATTATTGTGGGACGCTGCGGCAACTATGTGCTCCAGGATCAGATGGAGGATGTGGTGCGCATCTTCGTATACGCAGACACGGTTACCAGGATCCGCAGGGTTATGGACGTAGATAAGGTGGATGAGGCGGAGGCCCTGCGCCGGATGCGCCGGATCGATAAGGAGAGAACTGAATATCATCGGTATTTCACCGGCAGAGAGTGGATGGATATGGAAAATTATGACCTGCCCATCAACGCCAGCCGGATCGATTATGACCAGATGATCCAGCTGATCAAGGATTATCTGAAAATAAGAGGATACCTTTCATGAGGGGAAGTACCGTCCTTGGGATTTTGATTCCCATTTTTTAAAACGGATTCGGGAGATGAATACAGTAAAAAGCGGCTGGTTAAGAGATCAGCCGCTTTAAATCGTTATAAAACTCCGGATAGGAGATAGTAACACATTCTGCCTCCTCAATGTGGGTGATCCCCTGGGCGCAGAGGCCGGCAATGGCAAAGGTCATGGCGATGCGGTGATCCAGATGGCTGTGGATCGCTGCCCCATGCAGCGGAAATCCCCCCTCAATGATCATACCATCCTCGGTCTCCCGTACATTGGCTCCCATGGAGGAAAGCCCCTGAACCATAACCGCGATGCGGTTGGATTCCTTGACTTTTAACTCAGCCGCATCCTTGATCACAGTGGTTCCCTCAGCCAGACAAGCCATGGCTGCGATGATGGGAAGCTCATCAATAAGGGTGGGGATCAGGCTGCCTTCGATGACCGTGCCGCAGAGTCTGCTGTGGCGCACCAGAATATCGGCAGTCGGCTCTCCATCTTCATGCTGCAGGTTTACAAGCTCCACGTGTCCGCCCATGGCCCGGCAGACCTTTAATATTCCGTCTCTTGTGGGATTGACGCCCACGTTCCGGATCAGGATTTCTGATCCTGGGATCATAAGCCCAGCCGCGATGAAGTAGGCGGCTGATGAAATGTCTCCCGGAACTTCTATGCTGCTGCTGTAAAGCTCCCGGCATGGTTCAATGGACACGGTGGTTCCCTGGGAGGATACATTAGCTCCAAAGAGCCGAAGCATCCGCTCAGAGTGATCCCTGGATACATAAGGCTCGGTAACCTTTGTCACGCCGTCAGTGTACAACCCTGCCAGCAGAACCGCAGATTTTACCTGAGCTGAGGCTACCGGCGATTCATAGTGGATGGCTTTCAGGTTCCTTCCACAGATTTTCAGAGGGGCGCAGCCATTTCCATGGATGCTGGAAATATCAGCTCCCATACGGGTCAGCGGTTCCATGATCCGTTTCATGGGACGGCGGCATATGGAATCATCTCCGGTGAGGGTTACATCAAAGCTTTGAGGGCAGAGGATCCCTGAGATAAGCCGGGTGGTGGTTCCGCTGTTTCCGCAGTCCAGAACTTCGCTGGGAGGAAGAAGCCCTCTCATTCCCCGGCCGTGAACCAGAATGCGTTCTCCCTCCTGCTCGATGGAGACACCCATTTTTTCAAAACAGGAGATGGTAGAGAGGCAGTCTGCCCCTCTTAAAAAATGACGGATCTCGGTGAGCCCTTTTGCGATGGAGCCCAGCATGACAGCCCGGTGGGAGATGGATTTATCTCCGGGGACGGTCAGCTCCCCGCGCAAAGGGCCTGACTGTGTAAATTCCATAGTTGATATACCTAACCTTTCTTTACATGCGGAACATTTCGTACTTGTATTTTTCCAGGCGTTCCCAGGCAGCGTTCATGGAAGCTTCGTCGTAGAAAGCGATCTTTAAAGCTCCTTCCCCCCGTTCCCTGTTGTTATTGATGCCGATATTTTTGATGCTGATGCCCTTGGCAGCCAGGATCACAGAGATGGTGGAGATAGCGCCGATCTCATCGCTTACATCCACGGTAAACTCGTAGGAAGGCTCCACGGAACCTTTGGCCCGCTCTGTGATGGAGTTTCGGTAATCCCTGGAGGACTCAAAGAGGTGGTAGATCTCCTGGCTCTGATGGTTCCGGATTTCTCTTAAAATCCTATTCAAGGATCCAATATAATCCTCCAGGATACATGCGATGGGCTCTACGTTGGTCATACAGATCTGCTCCCACATTTCTGGGGAGGAGGAGGCGATGCGGGTAATATCCTTAAATCCTCCGGCGGCCACCTGTTTCATGATCCCGTCCTCATTATCATGATCCCGTACCAGATTAACAAGGCTGGATGCGATCAGGTGGGGAAGGTGGCTGATGGCAGCTACGATGCGGTCATGTTCCCTGTAGTCTAAGATCAGGGGGATTGCCCCGATGGCCTGGGCCACAGCTACGATGCGGCCCACATTGGGGGCCTCATGGGGATCGGGGCTGCCTGCGCTGCTTCCGGCTCCGGCTCCCTCTGGCGGCGTTACAATGTAGTAAGCGTTTTCCAGCAGATGATCGTTGGAATTATCATATCCGGTCTTTTCAGAGCCAGCCATGGGATGGCCGCCTACAAAGACGGATTCTAACCCCTGGCGGCGGATTTCTTCGTGAATGCCTGACTTTGTGCTCCCAACATCGGTAATGAGAGCGCCATCCTTTAAATAGGGGCGTATGGCGGACAGATATTCTGCATTATATTCCACAGGAGTACACAAAAAGATCAGGTCGCATTCCCTTAAATGTTCATCGATGCCATCAAGGATCACATCCACCACGCCGTCTTTTTTTGCCTGCTCTAACTTTTCCCTGGAACGCATATAGGCCATGATCCGTATGTCAGGCCGGGATTTTTTTAAGGCTCGGGCGATCGATCCGCCGATGAGTCCCAGGCCGATAAAAGCAATGGTAGAATCGGTCATATTAATTTCCTGCTTTCTCAAAGGATCTTCCGGCTAATCCGGCATAGGGCTCAATATCCCTCATCAGCTGTTCAAAGGCGTCAAAGGTGAGGGACTGAGGGCCGTCCGACAGGGCCCGCTCCGGGCATGGGTGGACTTCGATCATCAGGCCGTCTGCTCCGGCGGCGATGGCTGCCTTTGCAAGAGGATCCACATAAGCGCGCACACCAGTTGCATGGCTGGGATCCACAATGACCGGAAGGTGGCTTTTCTGGCGGATCACAGGAACAGCGCTGATGTCCAAGGTGTTGCGGGTGGAAGTCTCATAGGTGCGGATTCCCCGCTCGCACAGCACAATATTGGGATTTCCTTCAGAGATAATGTACTCGGCGGCATTGAGCCACTCAGAGATCGTGGCGCAGAGCCCTCTCTTTAACAGAACAGGGACACCGGATTTTCCCGCCTCTTTCAGAAGCTCGAAATTCTGCATGTTTCTGGCGCCGATCTGGAGCATATCCACATATTTGACTGCACACTCAATGGCGTGGGCGCTGGTGACCTCACAGATCACATTAAGCCCCGTAGCCTCCCTGGCTTCTTTCATATATTTGAGGCCTTCCTCCTCCAGTCCCTGGAAGGAGTAGGGGGAAGTGCGGGGCTTGTAAGCGCCTCCGCGAAGGAAGGTGGCTCCCGCCTTCTTTACGGCAAAGGCCGTTTCCATTAACTGCTCTCTGGATTCCACAGCGCAGGGGCCGGCCATTACCGTAAGGGTTCCTGGGCCGATATGGGTATTTCCCACAGGGATGATGGAATCCTCAGGATGGAACTTCTTATTTACCAGCTTGTAGGATTCTGTGACAGCTACTACCTTGTCAACTCCCTCGCTGATCTCAATATTGGTGTCTGCCAGCTTTGTCTTATCGCCCACAACACCTACGATGGTGACCTGGGATCCTTTCGATAAATGGGGGGTCAGTCCTCTGGACTCAATGAGCGCAGTTACTTTTTGAACCGCTTCCTCGGAAGCGTTTGGTTTCATAATAATGATCATAATGGTTGTCTCCTTCTGTTCCATGCTGAAAATGGAAGCTGATGTAAAATGTAGTAATAGTGTAAGCCAGTCCGATGGAAAAGTCAATACTTTATTACTTTAAACTTTTACGCTTTTAAGTGTAATACTTTACTGCTGCTTACTTACAGGAGGTACAGACGCCCGTTCTATAAAGATCCGGATGAGATTCAGATGGGAACCCGTTTATGAAAGCAAGCTTCCGCTCCATTTTTCTGTTGAAGTCTCCTTATAGCTGAACTGCCTCAAGAAGTTGTGCATAATTTGATAAAAAGCTTGAAAAAATCAGAAAAATTTAGTAAAATACACTCATAGGCTTAAAATAAATGCAGGGATCCGGGGATGCTATTTCAGTGCTCCCTGCAAACGCACAGGAGGGAAGTTTATGAACGTATATGGAACGGAACAGATCCGCAACGTTGTATTGCTTGGACATGGAGGCGCAGGTAAGACAACTGTTGCGGAAGCATTGGCGCTGGTGACCGGGGTTACAAAACGTATGGGTAAAGTGCCGGACGGCAACACCATAAGCGACTATGACAAGGAAGAGATCAAGAGACAGTTCTCTATTTCCACTACCCTGATCCCTTTGGAATATGAAGGGGAGGATGGGCCTATTAAGATAAACCTTCTGGATACGCCAGGATTCTTTGATTTTGTGGGCGAGGTTGAGGAGGCAATGAGCGTTGCCGACGCAGCCATTATCGTAGTAAATTGTAAGGCTGGTATTGAGCCGGGTACAGAGAGGGCGTGGGAGCTGTGTGAGAAATACAGGCTTCCGAGGCTGATCTTTGTCACCAATATGGATGATGACCATGCAAGCTATCGTGAGCTGGTTGTCAAATTAGAGAAGAAGTTTGGACGTAAGATTGCGCCCTTCCAGCTTCCGATCCGTGAAAATGAAAAATTTGTGGGCTTCGTCAACGTGGTAAAGATGGCAGGCCGCCGTTTTACCAATTTAAGCGATTATGAGGAGTGCGAGATCCCGGAGTATGTTCAGAAGAACCTGACTATTGCCAGAGACGCCCTCATTGAAGCCGTTGCCGAGACCAGTGAAGAATATATGGAGCGTTATTTCCTGGGAGAGGAGTTTACCCAGGAGGAGATTTCCACCGCTCTGCGCACCCATGTTATCGAAGGAGAGATCGTTCCCGTTATGATGGGATCCGGTATCAACTGCCAGGGCTTTAAGGTGCTCTTACAGGCTATGGATAAATATTTCCCATCACCGGATCATTTTGAGTGTATCGGCGTGGATGTATCTACCGGAGAGCGTTTTACTGCGAAATATAATGATGACGTATCCCTGTCAGCCAGAGTCTTTAAGACCATTGTGGATCCATTTATTGGAAAATATTCTCTCATGAAGATCTGTACCGGAACGCTCCGGGGCGATACGGTTGTATATAATGTGAATAAAGATGCAGAGGAGAAGATCGGCAAGCTTTATGTGCTGAGAGGCAAGGAGCAGATCGAGGTTCAGGAGCTGAAAGCAGGAGATATTGGAGCAGTAGCTAAGCTGACTGTGACCCAGACAGGGGATACCATGGCTGTCCGCACAGCGCCTATCGTATATCACAAGCCTCAGACCTCTACACCTTATACATACATGGCTTACAAGGCAGCCAATAAGGGCGAGGACGATAAGGTTTCCACCGCCTTAGCTAAGATGATGGAGGAGGATCTGACCTTAAAGGTGATCAATGACGCTGAGAACCGCCAGTCTCTGTTATACGGTATCGGCGACCAGCAGCTGGAGGTAGTAGTGAGCAAGCTGTTAAGCCGCTATAAGGTAGAGGTTGTTTTAAGCAAGCCTAAGTTCGCTTTCCGTGAGACACTTCGCAAGAAGGTAAAGGTGCAGGGCAAGCATAAGAAGCAGTCCGGCGGACACGGACAGTATGGCGATGTTATCATGGAGTTTGAGCCTTCCGGCGATCTGGAAACCCCTTACGTATTTGAGGAGAAGGTATTTGGCGGTTCTGTGCCTAAGAACTATTTCCCGGCTGTGGAAAAGGGACTGCAGGAATGTGTTCTCAAAGGGCCTTTGGCCGGTTATCCCGTTGTAGGATTAAAGGCAACTCTGTTAGATGGTTCCTATCATCCTGTGGATTCCTCGGAGATGGCATTTAAGATGGCTACCATTCTGGCCTTCAAGCAGGGATTTATGGATGCAGGCCCTGTCCTCTTAGAGCCCATCGCTTCCCTGAAGGTTACGGTTCCGGATCGGTTTACCGGAGATGTTATGGGCGATCTCAACCGCAGGAGAGGACGCGTTCTGGGCATGAATTCAGATCACAACGGCAAACAGGTGATCGAGGCAGATATTCCAATGTCAGAGCTCTTTGGATACAATACAGACCTGCGCTCCATGACTGGCGGACTGGGAGATTTCTCCTATGAGTTCAGCCGCTATGAGCAGGCTCCGGGAGATGTACAGAAGAAGGAGATCGAGGCCAGGGCAGCAGCAAAGGATAACGAATAGAGCCGGAAAACAGCCAGACTGCTGTGAGAAGGACAATGAGAAAAAAAAGGATTATTGTTGGGATTTCTGTTGGATTTACAGCCGTTTTTTTGGCAGCAGCCCTGTCTTTTATAAAACAGGGCAGTCCTGTCAGGGAGATCAAAGAAGCGGAAACAGATAAAGAAGGGGGAGATACCGTATTTTATGAACCGATGGAGGTTCAGGTGACGGTAAAGCAGGGAGAAAAAGAAATCTCTCTGCCTGCCCTTCTTGTTTCGGCCAGCAGCTATTCCCAAAGGGACGATGCTTTTGCATATGGCACAGGCCCAAGGCTTCACAATCTTTTGCCCAATATAGCCCGGGAGCTTCCAAGGATTCAGTGGAGCGGGGATACCGTGATCCAGGTTCCGGATCCTCTGAGGGAACCGGTTCTTCTTGTCTATGACGGGGAGGCCAAAGAGCTTCTTAGGAATGGGCTGGAAGACGCGGGAGAGAAGATAAAGGAGCTTCCGGCAGGAATCTATTATAGGGCTGTGGAGGCAGATACCCGGGGTGTGTATATCGAGCAAAAAGGAGAATATGAGACGTTTGTCTGGCAGTATGTTTTTTCTCTGGAAAAGAAATAAAAATTATAATGTTGCATATATCACAGACTAACAGGGAATCCTATGATATAGTAATGCCATAAGAGAGAAACAGACAAGTTTGATCTGAAGGATAGAAAATGACAGGAGGATGCAGAAATGAAGAAATATGTATGTGACCCATGCGGATGGATTTATGACCCGGAGGTAGGTGATCCTGATGGAGGAATTGCTCCGGGAACCGCTTTTGAAGATATTCCTGATGATTGGGTATGCCCGATCTGTGGAGTAGGGAAAGATATGTTCTCTGCAGTAGAGGAATAAGAAACGGAGCGTACAGCTGAGTTTACAGAATGTAAGGATCCTTTTCCTGGTTTAAGAGTCCAGGAAAGGATCCTTTTTTTGGTGTAATGGGGAATGACTCCGCAATGCTCCTGCTGCACAAAAAGAGCTCTGCCCAGGAGCCTTTATCGTGTGGTTGGGTTCTTATTGTTCCTGTATCAGGGGTGGCTTTTCCAGCAGCCGAACTCGCTTTTTATCCATGCAGATCAGCTTATCTTCTTTCATCCGCTTCAATTCCCTTGTCATAGCGCTGCGGTCAATGGAGAGGTAATCAGCCAGATCCACCATAGTGAAGGGAATCTGGAAGGAAGGGCCTTTGGCCTGGGTGGCCAGCTGCATAAAGTAGCACATAAGCTTTTCGCGGATGCTTCTCTGAGAAAGTACCTCAACCCTTCGGCTGAGACTTAAAGCCCGTTCAGAGATCAGATCCAGCAGATTTTGGGTCAGCTGATGATGTCTCGGACAGGATTTTGCACAGGGAGAACTGATGGTTCCATACTGTATGAACAGTACATCGCAGGGGGCGTCGCAGACAACACAGATTCCGGCGTGCTCGCTTCCTTCGTAGGATAGCAGATGGCCAAAAATATCCTGGGGCCCAAGCCTTTCTAAAATAGTCCTTGCACCGTTAAATTCATAACGCACCACAGAGGCGCTTCCCTTTCCGATGATTCCGATCTCATGAAACCCCTTGTCATAATCACAGATGGTTTCACCGGACTGGAATTGTTTGGTTCTTCCTCCGAGACAGACTAAGAGATGTCTGTATTCCTCTGCGGATATATTTTTAAATAGATTTTTCTGAAAATATTCGGTCATATTCTTTTTCCTTATCCTGGTTTGTGGTAAAATGAAACATAATCGGTTTTCAAAGGATGTCATATACCAGCTATTATAAAACCAATATGTTGCAGCTGCAACATATTTTTGGAGAGAGTTCTCGTTTTCCACAAGGGCCGAGAGGGTGGGCAAGGAGGGATCATGGAGCAAAAGATGGATAAAAAACAATGGGAAAAAAGGGATTTAAAAAGGACGGCGGCACAGTGGCACAGAAAGCAGTGTTCCCGCCTGGGCTTTTTGGTTTTGTTTTTTGTGCTTTTTACAGGGGTGATCCAGTTTCTTCTCATAGCGGCGGTCCGCATAGGGGAGACAGCGGCAGGGAGAGAGTTTTTGTCTCAAAATCAGGCATTTGGGATGCTGCTGTCATCTCTGTCCATGTATGGGATTGCTTTCCCTGTCAGCGGGTGGCTGATGAGACGGATACCCAAGTGGGGAAGTCCTGAAAGGCAGAGCTGGGGCCTGTCTCAGCTGTCAGCCTGTTTTGTCATTGCTGTAGGAATTGGATTGGCTGGGAATATTCTGGGCAATTTATGCGGCCTGTTCTTTCCGGGAAAACCAGATTCCTCCGATCTGGCCGGGATCCTTATGGAGAGCAGTATATGGATAAACCTGACTGTTACAGTCCTGCTGGCCCCTGTGGCGGAGGAGTTATTTTTCAGGAAGTTTTTGATGGACCGCCTGCTGGGATTTGGGGATGGAATTGCTGTACTTTTGTCAGGATTTCTCTTTGCGATAGCCCACGGAACGATCTTTCAGTTTTTTTATACCTTTGGCATCGGTATGCTGTGGGCCTACATTTACGCGAAAACAGGACGGGTAGGCTACACCATTGGCCTTCACATGATATTTAACTTTTTGGGAGGGGTGGTGGCGCTGGAGCTGGCAAAGGGAACTGCAGGCTTATGGGAGGGCAACTGGTTCCTCAGGGCCCTGGAACAGCTGTTGGGAGTGGATGTCACTCTCACCGTAACGGTAGGGGCCGGTTTTTTAACCGTGGTCTATTTTATGTTTATGGCAGCCTGTTTCATAGGGGGGATTGTCATTTTGGTCTCCTGCCGTAAAAAAATCAAGATGAATCCGGGACAGTGGCCTATGAGCAGGGGGGAAGCCCTCCGCCTGGCATTTTTGAATCCGGGAATGATCTGCTGCATTTTGATTTTCTTTCAAACATCAAAGTGATAATGTATAACAGCAAAAATTGGATTTCTATTTTAAATATCACAACTAAAAAGTTGTTAAAACTACAATAAAACAGCTGGACAAACAAGAAGAATTGCATTATATTATAAAACAATATCGGTTTCCCATATAAGATCAGTTTTTATAAGGTTACAATTTTTGTAAGGATAGGACGTTTATCTTTTCAGGCGTCAGAGAAGCATAGGACAGTATATCACGCAGGAGGTAGAAATATGGTATCATTATACGACGGCGGTATTTATCTGGTTCATGGAAACGAGATTATTCCAGAGGGAGAAAAGGAAAGAGTAAAGGCTCTTACAGGGAAGGAAGCGGACAAGGAGGCGGCAAAAAAGGAGACCATTGCCTATTCCATTTTAAAGGCCCACAATACATCCGAGGATATGGAGCATTTAAAGCTGCGATTTGACAGCATGGCATCCCATGATATTACCTTTGTGGGTATTGTCCAGACAGCCAAGGCTTCCGGTATGGAGCAGTTTCCGATCCCCTATGTGCTGACCAACTGTCACAATACCCTCTGTGCAGTGGGAGGGACGATTAATGAGGACGATCATATGTTTGGCCTTTCGGCCGCCAAGAAGTATGGAGGGATCTATGTTCCTCCTCACATTGCAGTCATTCACCAGTATATGAGGGAAATGATGGCCGGATGCGGCCGGATGATCCTGGGCTCTGACAGCCATACCCGCTACGGCGCCCTGGGAACCATGGCGGTAGGAGAGGGAGGAGGCGAGCTTGTAAAGCAGCTCCTTAAGGATACCTATGATGTGGCCTATCCTGGCGTGATCGCCGTATATCTGGATGGGGCTCCCAGGCCTGGAACAGGGCCTCAGGATATTGCCCTTGCTATTATCGGGGCAGTGTTTAAAAATGGATATGTGAAGAATAAAGTAATGGAGTTTGTAGGGCCTGGCGTTTCCTCCATGACTACCGACTATCGGAACGGCGTGGATGTAATGACCACAGAGACCACCTGTCTTACCTCCATTTGGAGAACCGATGAAGATACAAGGAGCTATCTGGCAAAGCATCATAGGGAGGAGGATTTTAAGGAATTAAATCCCGGCGATGTAGCTTATTATGACGGCTGCGTCTATGTGGATCTGTCCACAGTTAAGCCTATGATCGCCCTTCCTTTCCATCCAAGTAATACCTATGAGATTGACGAGTTAAAGGAAAACCTGGAAGATATTCTTGCATTGACGGAAAAAGAGGCAGCGAAGGTGGCTGGAGGAAAGGCTTCCTTTACCTTGAGAGACAAGATCGTAAATGGAGAGCTGATGGTACAGCAGGCTGTGATCGCAGGGTGCGCAGGAGGAACTTACTCCAATGTTATGGAGGCAGCCCATGCCCTGAAGGGAAGAGACTGCGGATGCGATGAGTTTTCCTTAGCAGTTTATCCTTCTTCCCAGCCTGTATTTGCAGATCTTTTGAAGAAGGGAGCCGTTTCTGACCTGGTGGATGCGGGAGCCATTATCCGCACAGCCTTCTGCGGCCCCTGCTTTGGTGCAGGAGATACGCCCTGTAATAATGGATTAAGCATCCGTCATACCACAAGGAACTTCCCGAACCGGGAGGGCTCCAAGCCTGGAAACGGCCAGATGGCAGCTGTGGCTCTCATGGACGCCCGCTCCATTGCCGCCACTGCAGCCAACGGAGGAAAGCTTACTTCTGCCTGGGAGATGGACTGCTGGGATCGTGTGCCTGAGTATGATTTTGATGATGCTTCCTACAAGAAGCGTGTGTACATGGGATATGGCAAAGGAGAGGCTGCACGGGATCTGGTCTACGGCCCCAACATTAAGGATTGGCCGGAAATGAGCCCTCTTGGGGACAATATTTTACTAAAGGTATGCTCAAAGATCATGGATCCAGTGACTACCACAGATGAGCTGATCCCATCTGGAGAGACTTCCTCCTACCGTTCCAATCCTCTGGGACTGGCAGAGTTTACCCTTTCACGGAGGGATCCCGATTATGTGGGAAGGGCAAAGGAAGCAGGAAATTTGGAGAAGGCCAGAGTAAAGGAAGGGGAGCAGGCAGAGTTTGACCTTGATCCGTCTCTGGAAGCGGTATTTGAGGCCATCCGCAGGATCCCTGGAAATGAGCAGGTAAAAGCAGCGGATACAGAGGTTGGAAGCATGGTTTACGCGGTGAAGCCGGGAGACGGTTCTGCCAGGGAGCAGGCAGCCAGCTGCCAGAGAGTATTGGGCGGATTGGCAAATATCTGTAAGGAATATGCAACTAAGCGGTATCGCTCCAATGTGATGAACTGGGGAATGATCCCCTTCCAGATGGAGGAGGAGCCCTCCTTTGGGGTGGGAGACTATATTTACGTTCCCGGTATACGAAAGGCTTTGGACGGGGATCTGAAGAAGATCCGGGCCTACGCTCTTGGAAGAGATGCCGGGAATATAAAGGAACTGGAGCTGTATATTGCGGATATGACAGCAGAGGAAAGGGAAATCGTGAAGGCTGGAAGCCTGATCAATTATAACCGCAGCAGACATTAAAACAGGCTTGGAACGGAAGGAGCACGGCATATGGTTAAGGAAAATTTTCTGGCACAGTTTTATGGAAAGTCACAGAATTATACAGATATTCCTAATAAATGGTATAAAGAGTACAATGTAAAAAAAGGCCTGCGCAATGAGGATGGAACCGGTGTCCGGGTAGGGCTTACAAGGGTTGCGGATGTTGTGGGATATGAGGAGACTGAGGATGGCATTAAGGCCATCCCAGGCCGCCTCTTATATCGGGGCGTAGATGTACTGGATCTGGTGAAGGGAAAGGGAACCAGCCATTTTGGATATGAGGAGACCTGCTTTTTGCTTCTGTTCGGTTATCTGCCAAAGAAAGGGGAGCTGGATAAATTCTGCAGGGCATTGCGGGAGTGCTACGCGATTCCGGATGAGTTTGTGGAGATGAACCTGCTGCGCCTTCCTGGAAAGAATCTGATGAACAAGCTCCAGGACGCTGTCCTGACTCTCTACAATTACGATGAGGATCCTGACAATACAGATGTGTATGAGACATTGGTAAAGGGTGTGAACCTTTTGGCGAAGCTCCCCTCCATTGCCTGCTATGCATATCAGAGCAAGGTACACTATTTTGACCGGGAGAGCCTTTTCATCCATTATGCAAATCCCCAGTATTCCATCGCAGAAAACTTTTTAAGCCTTCTGAGAAAGGATCAGAAGTTTACCCCCAAGGAGGCCAGCCTTTTAGATACGATCCTGATGCTTCATGCGGATCACGGCGGCGGAAACAACTCTACCTTTACCAATGTAGTGATCTCCTCCACGGGAACGGATATGTATTCAACAGTCTGCGGCGGCATTGGTTCCTTAAAGGGCCCCCGCCACGGCGGCGCCAATATCAAGGTGGCAGAGATGATGGACGCTGTTTTGGAGGAGACTGGCGGCTATGACGCGGACGACAAAAAGATCCGACAGGCAGTCAATAAACTGATGGCAGGGGAGCTCTATGACGGTTCCGGCCTGATCTACGGCTTCGGCCATGCTGTGTACACGATTTCTGATCCCCGTGCAGAGGTGCTCCGCTCCTGCTGCATGGAGGTGGCAAAGGAACAAAAGCATACAAAGGAGCTGGATTTCTATATGCGGTTTGAGCGCATTGCGAAAGAGATCATGGCAGAGGTCAAGGGAAAGCCCCTTCCTACCAATGTGGACTTTTACAGCGGCTTTGCCTACGGAATGCTGCGGATCCCGAGAGACCTTTACACCCCGCTTTTTGTGTGCAGCCGTATTGTGGGCTGGGTGGCTCATAATATTGAGAATAAGCTCTACGACGGAAGGATCATGCGTCCTGCCACCAAATATGTAGGAGATGACATGGCTTATACGGCAATGGAGGAGCGGTAAGGCTCTTATCCGGAGCATGATTTCGACTTCCTGTAAGGATCGTCCTACAGGAAGTCAAAAAGGCTCATCTGTTTAGGGTGTTCCTCTGCCTGTGAGGCCGGTTCTGCCTGGATGGCAGAGGAAGGGATCTCTTTTAAAAATGGAGACGGCTCTCCCGAAGTGGTGAGGATCAGTTCTTTTTCTGCCCGTGTCATACCTACGTATACAAGCCGGCGCTCCTCCTCTGTGTCAGTTCCTTTCTCCTCCGGATTTAGGGGAATAAGTCCCTTTTTCATGCCATAGAGGAATACAATAGGAAATTCCAGTCCCTTGGAGGCGTGAAGGGTCATAAGGGTTACAGCATCCGAGGGGCGGGAGAGCTGTCCGCTGAACTGGATATCGCAGCCCTGACCGAAGGTTATGGTATAGAGCAGCTCCTCCATGCTTTTGTGGAAATAGGACATGGACAGAAGCTTGTCCAGCCCATGGGCTTGTTTTGGCGGTATGAGGGAGATCCAGTCCTTTAAGAACTTCCACGGTTTGTCTTTTTTTATGCGGGGGAGAAACAGTTCCTTCAGCTCTTGAAAATCCAGGCTGCCGGATAAATGTCTTTGGCACAGGGAGACTGCCTCGCTGAGCCTGGGGGAAGTGCCTTTTTGATCCAATTCTAACAGCGCGTCAAAAAAAGCATTTGAAGCCTGGACTGCGGGGGCGTCTAACTCCTCCTTCTGTCCGGCAACCACATAGGGGATCCCTTCTTTTTTCAGACACTGTTCCAGAAGATGGGCCTGATAATTGGTCCGGTAGAGAACAGCAATATCAGAAAAACCTTGAGGGCGGTTCCTTTGCCTGCCTGATTGGCTGTGGGCTTCCAGCATATCAATCCCGCCTACAATGCGGCTGATCTCCTTTGTGATGAAAACTGCTTCCTCCATACTGCTGCTTCCTGTGATAAGGCGTATGGGAACAGAAGATGGAAGAACGGAAGTAAGGCTTCGCTTCCCTCCCGGATTACAGGAGATAAGAGGAAGGGCTCCCGCCAATATCTCAGGCGTGCAGCGGTAACAGGAGGTGAGGCGCACTGTGGACAGATCCGGGAAGTCCTCCTTTAAACGGTCGAAGAAATGGCTGCCGCTGCCGCGAAAGCTGTAGATAGACTGATCTGGATCTCCGATCACAAAGAGCTCTCTGCCTCCTTTGTTCCATGCCTTTACCAGTTCATACTGTACTGGGTCAATATCCTGAAATTCATCGATCAGGAGATAGGAAAAATGTTGTTTCCGGTACTGAACCCCTTTCTCCTCTTTTAGGAGACGTAAGGTATAAAGGAGCAGGTCATCAAAATCCATAAGACCGGCCTTATGCAAAAGAGCCTGGTAGCGGGCTGCTCCCTCCTTAAAAGAAACAGGATCGGCGATCCCCCTGAAATATGGGGCTTTTTTTGAATCCAGGGAATCTGGGGACATCTCTGTCTTTAGGAGAGAGAGGGCGCTAAGAAATTGTTTCGGTGAGCAGGTCAAATTTAAATCTTCAATCACTTCCTGAGCCCACTGGCTTTTTTGCATTTCTTCTGCAAGGATTGGCTCCTGTCCTGCCTTGGTGAGGAGTTTCATGGAGAGTGAGTGAAAGGTTCCGATCTGTATCTGATTTAAACTCCGTCTGTTTTCCAGAGCGTCTCCAAGGCGTTTGCGCAGCTGGGATGCAGCCTGGTGGGTGAAGGTCACTGCGGTGATCTCAGAGGGCTTCACGCCCCGGTCTTTGATGAGATGGAGGATGCGGGAGACCAGGGTTTTTGTCTTTCCGGAACCAGGACCGGCGATTACGGCAGTTGCCGGGGAAATACAGGATACGGCTTTTTCCTGGTCTGGATCCAGCTGGGAGCGGGAAGTGCAGGAGCAAGGCAGATCCTGCGCCTGGGCCGGAGCTGAGGCAGAGAGACCAGTTTTCTCAAAAGCTTCCCTTACTTCCCTTTCTTTCTTTTGATTTTCTTCTTCCAATTCTCCATGTTCCAATTTCAATTCTTCTGAAAAAAGGGACAGCTGTCCTTCCACATTTTCGAGTTCATCCATTAAAAATAAGCGCATGGAGCCATATTCCCCGTCATATCCGGGTTTCCAGTCTACCTTGCCCTCCCTCAGATGACGGATCCCTTCAGCCGTTAATGTACCTCCTATGTCTTTTATGTCAGACAGAGGAGCCTGGCGGAGAATATAAAATTCGTTTCCCAGCTCCTCAAGCATATGCTCGTATTGGCGGGATACCTTGACGCTGGCAGGTGAGGAGCCCATGGCGGCGGCGATCACCTCATGTAAGGGGATCAGATTTTCGTAAGGGCGATCCTTGAGCGGCGTATAAGGTTCCCTGCGGTCAGCCAGCTGCTCCACCCGGTGGAGGACGCCGGTAGTAAGCTTTTTGCCGCATACAGGGCAGATGCCGCCGTAGGCTTCCGCCTGGGAAGGGCTGAGGCACAGATGGCATTTCCGGTGGCCGTCAAAGTGATATTTTCCTTCTTCCGGAAAAAATTCGATGGTCCCGCAAAGCCCTTTTCCATGCTGGATTGCACTGTAAAGCCCGCCGTAAGACATATCAATGTCAAAGAGATTGGCCTCCCTTCCAAGTTTGGAAGGGGAATGGGCGTCGGAGTTAGAGATCAGGTGATAGTCGTCCAGAGCTGACAGCCGGCGGTTCATGGCCGGGTCAGAGGACAGCCCTGTTTCCAGGGCATGGATATGGGGTGTTAGATCCTCATAGCACTCCTCAATGGAGTCAAAGCCGGAAAAAGCGCCGAAAAGGGAAAAATGAGGGGTCCAAATGTGGGCCGGGACATAGATGGCTTCCGGGCAGGCTTCCAGAGTGATGTCTAACAGGTCACGGCAGTCCAAGCCCAGGATAGGCCGTCCGTCAGAATGGATATTTCCAATGGCCTCCAAACGTTTGGACAGTATTTCGGCGGCCTCCAGGCTGGGAAGAAGGATCAGGCTGTGTACCTTGCGCACCCGCCCGTTTTTTTTATAAATAGAGCTTATTTCCCCGCTGATGACAAAGCGAGGGCTGATCCGCTCCCTCATAGGGGAGGGGAGAAGATACTCTTTTTTTAGTGTATAAAGGCCCTCCTGGGCAGGCTCCAGCTTCTGGGCCAGCTCCTCCCGCCAGGCCGGGTGGGTGAAGTCGCCTGTTCCCAACAGATGGATGCCCTTTTTTCCCGCCCACAGCTCCAGACGTTCCGGAGTCAGCTCTTTGCTGGTGGCCCTGGAATAGTGGGAATGTATATGTAGATCACTAATGTACATGAGATGCACCTGCTTTCTTGAGTTTACGGTCAGAGGGATCCGTATTTCCTCATCTGACGGTACGGTCTTATTATACTCGTTAAAGAGGAGAATGTCATGGGCGTTTTTATTATTTTGGCGGCCTTATCCTGCTTTTTGGGGAGGATCCTGAGGCTGGATTGGCGGCGCAGCAGCTGTCCGGGAAATAGAAAATGGGGAAACTCAAGAGAAAAGGTTATAGAAAGTTTGCGGCTCAGGAAGTATAATGAAAAGAGAGAATGGCTGTGGGGAGAAAAGGAGAAGGAGGAAGGAAGATGGGGAAGGATGCCTGGATATGGAAGACGACAGCAGCTATAGCAGGAGCAGCCCTCTTTTTGTCCGCATGCAGCGGACAGGGTGAGAGGATGACGTCAAAGGCTATGAGAGAACAGGAAATAGAAAAACAGGAAAAAGAGGTTTTTTTGGCAGGGCAGACGAAGGAAAGCCCAAAGAAAACAGAAAAAGCAGAGCCAGGGGAAAGATCAGAGCCGTCAGAAAGATCGGAGTCATCGGAAAAATCCAGAGGAAGGATCGGAGAAAATCTGGGTATGGATCCCCTGTTTTTGGATGAAACTTATTATATGGCAGGGGATGTGAATGTGACTCTGACCGCTTATCCGGATTATCCATCAGGGGGAGACGAGTTTGCAGCAGATGATCTGCAGCTGTTTTTTGACGAATGGCAGACCGGAGATGGGAGGAGGGGGAGCAAAGCCCTTGTCAGCCTTCACACAGAACCGGGGAAAACGGTTTATCATGTGCGGGAAACGGTTTCTCAGTACGGAACCGATCCTGAGACAGGATGGCAGAAGATAGAGAAGGAAGAAGCCAGGGACATGGAGATCTCCTTTGAAGGCGGCCAGCCGGAGGGGACAAGGATCCTGGTGGAGGGCGATGTGCCGTTTGCAGGAATCTATTACCGGTCAGGCGCAATTTCAGAGATTGGAGTGAGAGGGCGCTATTTCAGTCCCGGGGAGGTGTCTTATCTTCCCTCGGAGAATTTATCTTTGCTGAGAAATACCGTTTATGCCCTTCACGGAAGAAAATTTAAGGATCCCAAACTACAGGATTATTTTGACAGCCAGTTCTGGTACAGGGGAAGGATTAAACCGGAAGATTTTTCAGACGAGGTTTTCAATGACAGGGAACGGGCGAATGTGAAGCTGATCCAACGCCTGGAGCAGTCCCGGCCCCTTCCGTCACAAAAAGATCTGTACAGAGGGCCAGACGAAAAAGAGCCGGCCCCTTATCTGAAGTGGTTAGAAGAAGGGTTAAAAGAGGGAGGCGCGTTTGGCTGTCACTGCAGCCTGACAGGATTGACTCTCAGCCATAACATAGGACTGACAGCCGATAGGAAGGAAGCTGCCGATTGCGGAGAGTTCTGGGAAATGGATGGAGAGATCAGATGGCCAGTGACATTGACGAGAGAGCAGTGGGAGCAGGTGAGAAAAGGGGAAACCGTTGAATTGACGGTCGATGAGCTGACAGGCGAGAAAAATCTTCTCTCCTATGATAGGGATACGGGTTATCTCTTTTACCGTGCGGGGGAACAGCCGGTAGAGAGGAATACCTCCGTATTTTATGATTATTCTTCCGGCCTTTATTACATTACTCAGGACAGCGACGATATGGTAATGAAACGAGTTTATCAGGGAAAGATACGGATTGCCAAGGGAGCAGTGTGTGGGGCAAATGTGAATCTGATGGAGGCTTCAAAAGAAAGCCAGGAGATCCTTTTGGAGTCGGATACAGGGTATGGGGAGCAGTTTTTAGGGGGGAACTGCCTGGTCTATGACGTAAAAGGATATATACTGGCTTTGTATTCTCTGGGAGATTAACAGAAGATAAATAATAGCCTCTAAAGCGCCTGCTTACTTGGGAACGGAAGGTTGGCTGAACTGATATGTAATGACTTTTGTCAAGAGGTAAACTGCAAAAATCACCACAA
>CABQJX010000046.1 GCA_902464595.1 uncultured Lachnoclostridium sp.
GCTAGCTACGTCCAAGAAGGAGCCGGAAAAGCTGTCTACAGCTAAGGAGGAGCCAAAGAAGCTGGCTACGTCTAAGAAAGAGCCAAAGAAGCTGGCTACAGCGAAGAAGGAGCCCCAAAAGCTTACTGACCGAAAAAAAGGTCAGAAGCGGATCGCTTCAGCAGAAAAAGAAGATAAGTAAAAGGACGGCTGCCGTGAAACAGAGGTTATGTTCGCGGCAGCTGTTTTCACAAGGTACAAGAGGACTGGGAGCAGAGTATGTTTTCTAAGATAAAAAACAGGTGGATGGCGATTTCTCTCAAGAGAAAGCTGAGAACCTTTTCCATTATGGTAGCCATGGTCATGGGAATGTCCATCGCCATCAATATGCTGGTTTTGGATTTTTCCATGGACAGCCTTAACGTGATCCTCAATGATAATTCTATCTGCTATGAAGTGCAGGAGGCCATTGAGAGGGAAGTGACGGCGTTTCAGGAGTATATGATCAACCGAAATTGGGAAAACGCAAAGGAGTACCGTCTGGCCTGCGCCCAGTCTGAAGACAGGATCAATGCCCTCCCCTTTGATTACCGCAGCATGAGTGAGGAGCGGTATGCCAGGACATGGAATATGAAAAATGGATACGAAGGATATAAGGTTTACCGGGATCAGGTTTTTCAGATGAGGCCGGAGGGACGGGAATATGTAGATCGCCTATACCGCGTATACAGAATGCAGGAATATCTCCAAACCTATGCCAGGCGGCTTATGCAGGCTTCCCTGAGGGAGGGAAAGGAGAGCTATCAGGAAAATGTTCCGGTTCTTTACCGTCTGCCCTATCTGATCATGATCTGTTCTATTTTTATGGTGGTGACCGCTGTCTGCCTGGCCCGGTTCCTTTCCAACACCTTGATCTCCCCATTGGTCAAGCTGGCGGGGGCCTCAAGAGAGATCGCCAGGAATGATTTTGACGGTGAGGATATAGAAGTTTCCAATCAGGATGAGATGGGGGAGCTGGTTCGGGCCTTTAACCGTATGAAGCATGCTACCAAGGGGTATATTAATACGCTGAAAGAGAAAAATGAGATAGCAGAGCGGCTCCATAAGGAGGAGGTGGAGCGCATTGAGATGGAGAAACGTCTGGATGCAGCCAGGCTGGAGCTGCTGAAAAGCCAGATCAATCCCCATTTTCTTTTTAATACATTGAATATGATCTCCTGTACGGCAAAGCTGGAGGACGCCCAGACGACGGAGCGCATGATCTCCAGCCTGGGCAATCTGTTCCGCTATAACCTGAAGACTTCGGAGCAGGAGGTGGCTCTGGAACGGGAGCTGAAGATCATAAGGGATTATATGTATATCCAGCAGATGCGGTTTGGAAGCAGGATCCAATATGACAGTGAGATCCGGGTGGATGGGGCCAGGACGCTGATACCAGCCTTTACCCTCCAGCCGTTGGTGGAAAATGCAGTGATCCACGGAATTTCCAAAAAGGAGGAAGGGGGGCGGATCTTTCTGCGCATATGGAGACAGGGAGAGCGTATGATCGTTTCCGTGGCAGACACAGGGCTTGGTATGACGCAGGAAGCCCTGGAGGGGCTGCTGACGGCGATGAAGGGCCATAGGACGGCGAAGATCGGTATTGGATTGGGAAATATTTACAAGAGAGTCCATTCTATGTATGTGAGAGGAGACGTAAAGGTTTACAGCCGGGCAGGAGGGGGAACGGTGGTACAGATCCTGCTGCCAGCGGCTGCGATTGAGGAAAGGATATAAAAGTTATGTTGCGTTTATTGATCGCAGACGATGAGATGATCGAACGGAAAGTACTGCATAAGACGCTGCAGAAGAATCTGAAGGGGCGCTGCCATATTTTTGAGGCTTCCAACGGCAGGGAGGCCCTGAAGATCTATGAGGAGGAGGGGATCCAGATCGCGATCCTGGATATTGAAATGCCGGGGATCAATGGGATTGAAGCAGCTCAGGCTATCCGCAAAAAGGATAGGGACTGCTGTATTATTTTTCTTACTGCTTTTGATGAATTTTCTTATGCGAAGAAGGCTATCACTGTGAGGGCTCTGGATTACCTGTTAAAGCCTTATGATGAGGAAGAACTGATGCTGGTGGTGGAGGAAGCCATACGCATGACAGAGGAGATCGGGCAGGCAGGAGCAGAAAGAAGGGCAGCAGATGGGGGAGAGGGCCTGACGGCGGAGCCTCCGTTAAGAGAAGGGAAGGAATTGGCAGGAGGGGAACTGTCCCCGGACACAGGGGAGACCTTTCGTGGAGAAGGATCCCCGGAGCCATTGGAGGATCAGGGAGATGTCCGTCTGTCAAAGGTAGCAGATCTGATCCTGCAGTACATCCATGAGAATTATATGTTTGATATTTCCATGCAGGATGCAGCCAGGGTCATGAATTATTCGGAAGCTTATTTCTGTAAGCTGTTTAAACAGTGCTTTTCCAGGAATTTCACTTCTTATCTGACCCATTACCGGGTGGATCAGGCAAAGAAAATGCTGGAAGAACCAACCGTGAATATAAAAGAGATCGGAAAAGCAGTGGGCTATGGGGATTCTAATTATTTTGCAAAGGTATTTAAACGCATAACGGGCCAGAGCCCTACGGAATACCGTTTATCTATTTTTCAGAAGGAATAGGGAAATACGCCGCAGGGGGGCGGAAGGAGATTAAAACAGCATAAAGGCAGTGTAAAGACAGTATAAAGACGAAACTGTAATATTTGAACATACAAAGGGTGGACAACAGGTTAAAATACTACCATGATTCACAAAAATTTACTATGTTCATATAGAATAAATCCTCTTATAATGAAAGTAATGTTAAGGAAACATTAAAAAAGTATAAAGAGGAGGAAATGTATCATGAAAAAAAGATGGATCAGCACCATGCTGTGCGCGGCTATGATCGCCGGCTCTCTGGCAGGCTGCGGCGTTAAGAATGCAGACGCTCCTACCGAGGCAGCAACGGAGGCAGCTAAGGAGGAGGCTACCGAGGCAGCAAAAGAGGAGTCCAAAGAGGAATCCAAAGAAGAGTCTAAGGAGGAAGGCGCTTCTGAGGAGACAAAGGCAGAGGCAGCAGCATTAGAGATTGATACTGCCAGCATGCCGGAGGTTACCCTGGTTATGGCAGAGGTAAACCCATTAGATACTATTGTTGGACAGACTGATACAAAGTTTAAGGAGACCGTTGAGGAGCTGTCTGACGGCAAGATCAAGATCGACCTGCAGGCCAGCGGTGTTCTCGGCTCTGAGAACGACGTTCTGGATACCATGTTAGGCGGCGGCGGAACCATTGATATTTCCCGTATTTCCGCTTTCGCTCTCACCAGCTACGGCGCAGAGAAGTCCGTACTTCTTTCCATTCCTTACACATTTGCAAACCGTGACCATTTCTGGAAGTTTGTTGACAGTGATATGGCTCCTGAGTTCTTAATGGAACCGCATGACAACGGACTGGGCGTAAGAGGTCTGTTCTACGGCGAGGAGGGATTCCGTCACTTCTTCACTGTTAAAGAGGTAAAGGGCTTAGAGGACTTAAAGGGCATGAAACTGCGTGTTTCCAATGACCCGATCATGAACGGTATGGTTGAGGGACTTGGCGCAAGCCCAACGGTTGTATCCTTCAACGAGCTGTACTCCGCACTGCAGACCGGCGTTGTTGACGGTGCAGAGCAGCCCATTGCAAACTATGAGTCTAACGCATTCCCAGAGGTTGCTCCAAACCTGATCCTGGATGGGCATACACTGGGCGCTATCCAGGTTATCATCACAGATGAGGCTTGGGATAAGCTTACTGAGGATCAGCAGAAGGTTCTGGTAGAGGCTGGAAAGGTTGCTTCTGAGCACAACCGCACCATCTCCGAGGAAGCTGAGAATAAGGTTCTTGAGCAGTTAAAGGCTGACGGCGTAAATGTAGTTGAGGTTTCTGATATGAAGCCATGGCAGGATGCCTGCAAGGACATTATCGAGTCCTCTACAAAGGATCAGGCTGAGCTTTACCAGAAGCTTCTTGACCTGAACAAGTAATCAGCTGAATACAGTCATAACAGGCACAGGGATCCGTAAGCTCTGTGCCTGTATTGTTGAAAGGAGATCAATATGCCAGCAATATTTGAAAAAATTGACAAAATTAAGCCAGCATATGATATGACATACAAAGCCGTTATGGTTCTGTGCAAGCTGCTCCTGATCGTGGATATTCTGATCACAACCATGGCCGTTGCAGGGCGTTACATTTCCTTTATCCCTGATCCTGCATGGAGTGAGGAGGTCGTATTGACCTGTATGTCTTATATGGCTGTACTGTCAGCTGCTCTTGCCATCAGGCGGGGCGCTCATATCCGCATGACAGCCCTTGACCAGTATCTTCCCGCGAAGCTGGTAAAGGCTCTGGATATTCTGGCAGACATTGCCGTTCTGGTTTTGGCGGTTATCATGCTTACCGTGGGCTGGAAATATGCTTCCGGGATCGGCTCAAAGGGAACCTATGTCAGCATGCCAAAGGTTTCCAGATTCTGGATGTACTTCCCTGTGCCTCTTGCCGGTGCAGCTATGCTGATCTTTGAGATCGAAGCCCTGTATAACCATATTAAAAGTCTTTTTGTAAAGGAGGAAATGAAGTAATGGATGCAAACAGCATGGCGATTCTTGTGTTGCTTGGAAGTTTCTTCCTGATGATATTCTTACGTTTCCCCATTGCCTACGCGGTAGCATTGTCTTCCGTATTCTGCCTTCTGTTCCAGGGGCATAACCTGACAACCATCTGCCAGCAGATGGTAAAGGGAATCAGTTCCTTCAGCCTTATGGCTGTCCCCTTCTTTATTACCATGGGATGCCTGATGGGATCCGGCGGTATTTCTGAGAAGCTCATCGCCCTGGCCAATGCCTGTGTGGGCTGGATGCGCGGCGGCATGGCAATGGTAAACATTGTTGCTTCCTATTTCTTTGGAGGGATTTCCGGTTCCGCTTCCGCGGATACTGCTTCCCTGGGTTCTATTTTGATCCCTATGATGGTGGATCAGGGATATGATGACGACTTTTCCACAGCCGTTACGATTACCTCATCCTGTGAGGGACTTCTGGTTCCTCCCAGCCACAACATGGTTATCTATGCTACCACAGCAGGAGGTATTTCTGTAGGAAGCCTGTTTTTGGCAGGTTACATACCGGGAGCGCTTCTGGCAGCTTCCCTGATGATCGGTTCCTATATTATTTCCGTGAAGCGCAATTATCCAAAGGGCGATAAGTTCAGCATAACCAACCTGATCAAGCAGTTAAGCGTATCCTTCTGGGCTTTGGCCGCTGTCCTGATTGTGGTATTCGGAGTTGTGGGAGGCGTATTTACCGCTACCGAGTCTGCGGCTATCGCTGTTATCTACAGCCTGATCGTCAGTGTATTTATTTATAAGGGACTTGACTGGAAGGGCGTTTGGAGAGTACTGGGAGATTGTGTGGACACTCTGTCTATCGTTCTGATCCTGATCGCTACCTCCAATATCTTTGGTTTCTGTCTGACACAGCTTCATGTGCCGGAGCTGGCTGCCAATACGATTAAGGGGCTGACTACCAACGGTATCGCCCTGGCTCTGCTCCTGAACCTGATCCTTTTGGTTCTGGGCTGTATCATGGATATGGCGCCTATTATCCTGATCGCAACTCCGATCCTGCTTCCTATCGCAGAATCTATAGGGATCAATCCGATCCAGTTTGGTATCATGGTTGTACTTAACTGTGGTATCGGCCTTCTGACACCTCCGGTAGGATCTGTGCTTTTTATCGGTTCCGCTGTGTCAAAGGTTCCTATGGAACGGGTGGTCAAGGCAACCCTGCCATTCTATCTTTGCATGGTCATCACCCTTTTGCTGATCACCTTTATACCTGGTATCAGTATGTGGCTGCCAACCGTGTTAGCGCCAAAGTAAAAGAGTTAAAATTCATATAAAAAGTGGCGGTCTGGAGCCTGTTGGGATCCGGCTGCCACTTTTTGCAGTATCACAACGAAAACCCAAGGAAAGGAAAATGAGTTATGAGATATACCTATACCCTGAGAACCACAGCCAGGGATCTGTGGCAGCTGTCTATGTACTATATATACGGCTCTATGGCCGGAGTATGCAATATCGTGTTTACCGCTGCGGTTTTTGCCCTGGGTGTGTCCAGATGGGGACAGTCCGGACTGCTGATGAAATGCATGATCGTTCTGGGGTGCTGCATGTTCACAGTCCTGCAGCCTTTGGCGATATACAGGAAGGCAAAAAAGCAGGCCTCAGGGATCACTCAGGATACACGGATCTCTATGGACGATAAGAATCTTTATATCCGGGTGGGGGAGGAATCCTCAACCATTCCCTGGAGCAATGTGAAAAAGATTTCCAGAAAGCCTTCCATGATTGTGATTTTCAGTGATCATTTCCACGGATTTCTGTTTACCAACCGTGTGCTGGGAAGGGACAGGGAGGAGTTTTATCAGTTTGTGATCTCTAAAGTGAAAGAAGGGAAGTAAAAGGGAGGCGGTCTTGACCTGGCCTTTGACCTGATATATGATAAAAGCAGATAAAAATGGGGATTGGGAATAGGCAGGCGGGAGGAGATGGTTATGAGAGAGAAAACAATTGATTGGATCCTGTGGGCAGCTTTTTTAGTCCTGGTATGCGGTTTTTTGATATTCCATACATCGGCTGGAAGGAAGGCCCTGGGGCGGGAGGAGGTACCTGAATTTGTCCTTACCTATGCGGAAAATCAGGCGGAGGATTACCCCACTACCCAGGGAGCATACCGCTTTGCCCAGTTGGTGCATGAAAAGACAGAGGGAAAAGTAGAAATCCAGGTAAATGCAGGAGGCAGCATGGGGGATGAAAAAGCAGTCATTGAGCAGCTGCAGTTTGGCGGCGTGGATTTTGCCCGGGTATCCCTGTCTCCTCTGGCAGAGTTTGTCCCCAAGCTGAACGTGCTTCAAATGCCATATCTTTACAGCAGCAGAGAGCATATGTGGAAAGTTCTGGAAGGTCCGGTGGGAGCAGATTTTATGGGTTCCTTTGGAAATTCCGGCATGATCCCCCTGGCCTGGTATGATGCGGGAGCCAGAAGCTTTTACTGTACCGCTTCCCCGATCCGGACGCTGGAGGATATGAAGGGACGGAAGATCCGGGTGCAGGAGTCTGAGCTGATGATGGACACCATGGAGGCCTTGGGAGCGGTTCCTGTTCCTATGGCTTACGGAGAAGTATATTCCGGGCTCCAGACAGGTGTGATCGACGGGGCAGAGAATAACTGGCCTTCCTACGAGTCAACCCGCCACTATGAGGTGGCCAGGTATTTTACCTTAGATGAGCATACGAGAGTGCCGGAGCTGCAGCTGGCAGCCCAGTCCACATGGAATAAGCTGCCGAAGAAATATCAGGAGATCATAGAGGACTGTGCGAAGGAATCGGCTCTTTATGAGAGAGGGCTTTGGGCTGCAAGAGAAAAGACTTCCAGGGAACGTGTCCAGGCAGATGGCTGCCAGGTGAATACGCTGAGTCAGGAAGAAAAAGAGCGGTTCCGACAGGCGTCGGCTCCCCTCTATGATAAATATTGTTCGGAGTATGAGGATATTATCCAGGCCATTATCCAGGAAGAAGATCGGGACTAAAAAAGGCCGCAGTGTTCAGCGTGTACTGAGCACTGCGGCCTTATTGCGCGTTTTATGCAGAGATCCAGGGGAGATTACTGCAGGGGTACGATCACGATCCCCTCATTGGATCCTGTGTCAGGGGAAGATTGGGCTGGCTGGCTGGGCTGGGGCGCAGGGGATTCAGCCGGAGCACTCTCAGGAGCCGTGGTGGACTCAGCTGGGGCCTTTGTGGTCTCCGCCGCAGCCTTCGTGGTTTCTTTTGCAGCTTTGGTGGTTTCCTTTGGGGCCTTAGTGGTTTCCTTAGAGGCTTTGGAAGTCTCCTTTTGAGCCTTCGTGGTTTCCTTAGAGGCTTTGGAAGTCTCCTTTGCAGCCTTAGTAGTTTCCTTAAAGGCTTTGGAAGTCTCCTTTGGGGCCTTTGTAGTTTCTTTGGAAGCCTTGGTGGTTTCCTTTTCCTTTAAGGTTTCATTGCTGCCGGAAGATTTATTTCCATTTGTACCGCCTTCGCCGTCCGAGGGAAAATCCTTGTTCCGGTCTGAGGTATCAATCCCAGTTTTAATACTGGTGTAGGAAGATTTGATGGTATTTCCTGCATAATCCTCAATGTATACCAGAAGGCTCTGGGTATCCATAGGGAAAGTCACCGTTCCGGTTCCCTTATCGGTATGGTCTGGTTTGATTCTGGCTCCTGTGTCATCGGTAGCGTAAATAGAATCAAAATTTACGCCGGACTGGCTGTCTTCCACCATAATGGTAAGGATGCCGTCCTCAATCGTATAGTCTTCCAGTACCGTGGGAGCCATATCGTCCAGAGCTGCGATGGTATCGGATAACCGGGAGGCCATTCCATTCCAGCTTTTGGCATAGATCTGGAGTGTGCCGTTATTGCTGATAGAGGCCTTATAGACGCCCTTTTCCTTTTGCGTCTCTAAATCCTGTCCTTCCAGGGTAATGCTCATCTCCTTGATGGGGAGAATGGAGCGGATGCGCACAGAAATATCCATGCTGCGGTAGTCCTTTGTGTCAGCTGCCTCATATTCAATCTTGGGAGTAGCAGTAGCTCCCACGAAGATGATCAGATTCACTAAGATAAATGGAAGGATCCAGAACACGAAGGTACGGGCTCTGCTGTTGTCCTTCCAGGAATGTTTGTCATAAGAGTTGCGCCGGTTATTACGGCTGCGCCCGCCATAGGAGCCAGATCCGCGCTCGCTGCGGGGAGATGAATAGGATGAATGATGATCCATGAATGTTCCTCCTTAAAAATACTCCTATAGCATATCAGAAATTCCTATGGCTTACAAGGTTTCTTTTCTTACAGTTTCCTGAGCATCTGCGGCCTTGCTGCAGTTCGCTGGCAAGCGGGCAGAGCGTAACGCGGCCTTCCGGCTTTGGGATAAAATATGTCTTCCTCCCTTCAAAATGCGGGAAGGATATGGTATGATAGCTTTATCCATCTACGGAGGGGGCCGGAATTTGGATCCGGTAAGGGAAGTATGGAATGGCGGCCCAAAAGGGTGCTATTACAGAAGGAGTGGGGTTATGATCGAAAGAGCAGCCGCCTTTGCGGAAAAGGCACACAGGGGAGTTTTCCGAAAGGGGACAAATGTACCTTACATTACACATCCGATGGAGACAGCCGTTATTGTGTCTGCTTTTACGGATGATGAGGAACTGATCGCAGCGGCATTGCTTCATGATGTGATCGAGGATGCAGGGATCAGCAGAGAGGAATTGGAGCAGGTCTTTGGACGGAGGGTGGCCAGTCTGGTGCAGAACGAGAGCGAGGACAAAAGCCGCAGCTGGAGGGAGAGAAAGGCTAATACGCTGAAACGGTTAAATGACGCCCCGTGGGAGACAAAAATCCTTACATTGGGGGACAAGCTCAGCAATATACGCTGTACAGCAAGAGATTATATGATCCTGGGGGAGGATATATGGCAGCGGTTTAATGAGAAGGATAAGAACCGGCATGCGTGGTACTACTGGGGGATCTCCCATAGGCTGAGAGAATTAGAGGATCATTTATATTTTAAAGAGTATGAGATGCTGTGCTGCTCCGTATTCGGCCGGGATAGAAGTCTTACAGAGGAGGATGTATTTCCTGACCAGAGGGGAGCAGGCTGACAGCAGGACAGTTTATGTGGGATAGGGATTCATTTGTTTTACAGATCAATTCTCATGACAGAAAGGAAGGAATATGACGATACACAGCAAAAAATGGAAAAAATTAGCAGCCCTTGGGGCGGCGGGAGTGATATTCTGCCTTCAGGCCATGACTGTTATGGCCGGGACAAGAGGCGCGGCCGTACCGGATCAGGGCGGTCCCGGGGTGGTGAGCCAGCAGGAACAGGAAAACGCCAGTGAGGCCGGACAGCAGGAACAGGCCGGCTCCGGCCATCCAGCAGAAACAGGAGCTGCTAATGCGGCCGCAGCCAATCCGACTGCAGCCGATCCGGCCATCCAGCTGCCCCTTGAGGTTAATTACAGCGCTTTTATCGTACAGAACGGGTGGAGCGCTGTGACGGAGGATAATAGGCCTTACGCAGCACCGGCCAACAGCTGGGTTACTGCTGTCAGGGCAAACCTGATCCAGATACCGGAGGGCCTTCAGGTGGGGATCCGCTATCAGGTGAACCTAAGCGGTTCCGGGTGGCTTGATTGGGCTCAGGATGGAGTACAGACAGGAGGGACGGATCAGGTGATGCCCCTAGAGGCAATCCGCATGGAACTGACCGGATCAGGGGCAGCTTCCTATGATCTGTATTATAAGGTACTTCAAAATGGTTCCTGGACAGATTGGAGTGTAAACGGAGGCACAGCAGGAGTTGAGGGCGCTGGCCTTAGGGTAGACGGCCTTCGGGCGTCCATTACAGCGAAGGGAGCCGGAGTGCCGGAAGAATTGGCGCTGTCCTCCCAGATCGATCCCTCACGCCCCATGATCGCCCTGACCTTTGATGACGGCCCCAAGGCTTCCGTTACGAACCGGATCCTGGACAGCCTTCAGGCAAATGGGGGGAGAGCGACTTTCTTTATGGTAGGAAGCAGCGTCAACAGCAATGTGGAGGTAATCCAGCGCATGGTTTCCCAGGGCTGTGAGGTGGCAAATCATACCCATGATCACAAATATCTGACTAAGATTGGGGCACAGGGAATTTTGAGCCAGGTAGGCTCCACCAGCCAGAAGATCCAGGCTGCCTGCGGTGTTTCGCCGGTTCTTATGCGCCCGCCGGGCGGTTACATAGACCAGGCTTCCCTCAATACGCTGGGAACCATGGGAATGCCGGCTATCATGTGGTCCATTGACACCAGGGACTGGCAGCATAGAAATGCCCAAAGAACCATTGATACGGTTTTGAGCCAGGTGAAAGACGGGGATATTATTTTAATGCATGATCTCTACAGCGCCACAGCAGATGCAGCCCAGGTGCTGATCCCGGAGCTGACTGCCAGAGGGTATCAGCTGGTGACTGTCAGCGAGCTGGGGGCTTATCGCGGAGGAATCCTTCCAGGACATAAATACAGCCAATTTCGTCCATAAGGGGCTGCCAAAAACATACATGGAAAGCCTGAATCGAAAGCATACATCGAAAACGTACATCGAAAGCATACATCTTAGGAAAGAGTTCCTTTGATGTATGCTTTTTCGTTTCAAATATACATTTCTTGAGTTTCCGCAGTTTTCTGTAAACTCAAGTACATTTATCTTGAAATCCTCTTTTTTATTTACTATAATACCTATCACAGAACCTTTTTCTCAAGGTATCTGGCTGTGTGTCATCACAGCGGCGGGAATCTTTCTGAAACCCGTATTTCCCATTTTTACAGCGCCTGTTTTCCAGGTATTGATAACCACTGCTTTGTATTTCGGTATTTTGTACCTTGACAGCTTTATAAGATCTGTCCTCTTTTTCGTCTAAAAAGTGAGCGTATTACGAATGTTTTTAACATTGTGCCAAAGAGACAAGGAGGAAGAAATATGGTATGGAAAAGAAGGAAAACAGCAATGGTATTGTGCCTTGCAGTTATGTGTGCCCTTTTTGGTACGCTGGAGACGGCGGCTTTGCAGGAAGCTCCGGGAACGTTTGGGGAGGCGGCTTCGCAGGAAGCTCCTGGGACAGCAGAGGGGGATTCTGAGATCCGCATGACAAGGAAGCTGACTGCTCGGGAAATGGAAGGTTTTGAAAAACCCAGGGAAGACTATTGGGATCAAAATGGGATTTCTTACCAGTTAAGCAGCTGGGATCTGAAAACCATTCCCTGCCATAGGGAGACGTGCCGGCTGGAAAAAGAAATCATATATGCCGGTGTGGAGGGGGCGGAAGGGCTTCCGGAGTCCATTGAGGCCCAGGAGGAGGTGTCCGGGCATTCGGCCTCCGGGAGTTTAAACCTTCGTCGGATGAAGGTGCTGAAAGAGGAATGGCAGAATGGGTTTTGTGCCCCTGTTGTATTTGAGGATTATGGGGCACAGGAGTATCATGCAGGCTCTCTGATCATACAGGGAGAGGAGATTTTAGAGGGTTCTCTGAGAGAAGGGGAACAGCTTCTGGCAATTATGGGGCTGTCCCCCAAGGCGTATCAGATCCAGTCTGTGGAATGGATGGGAGAATCCTATGAGGATGAAAATGGACGCATCTGCCGTCAGGCCCTGGCTTCAGGACAAAAACTTTTAAGGGATTATCAGGTTGTTTACGAGGGGGAGGTTCAATGGCAGGAACCGGAATCCTATGAGCTGGAAATGATCTACCGGAGAACGGAACCAATGCTGGCTCAAAAAGAAGCGGTTGTTTTGGAGGAAAGCCAAAAGGAGCTGACCTTTGCAGAAGGCTTGGAAAAGGAGGGCCTTTGGTATTGGGTCCGCAGCGGATTTGCTATTACAGTTGGGATCGGACTTTTAGGGATTGCCATTGGCTTGATCCTGCTCCTTGCTATGTGGTACAGGCAGGAGCGGAGAGAACGGAGGAGGAGAAGGATTTCCCAGATCATAGACGGGAACAGATAGAGAGCCTGCATGATCCGGTCAGTTCCGGGGCATCTGCTTATCTGGATCAAACGGTTTGCTGAAAAGGCGGAAACTCAAGGATTATATGAAAAAATGATGGGAAAAGGACGGATCGATGCAGTGGGACAAAAACAGGCCTTCATGTATTTTTGCATAGTTTTACAACTAAAAATTTATGAAAATTTAAAAAAAAAGACATAGTAAAAAAGAATGTTTCGTAGTAATATGTTACCATTAGTTCAATGAAGGGGTGTATGCCCGCATTATCAGAAAAGAGGAGATCATTATGAAGAAACATTATTTAGCAGCAGCCCTTTTGGCATTGGCTCTGGGGCTTACAGCCTGCTCTTCTGAGCCAAAAGAGACAACAACCGCCGCCACAGAGGCCCAGGCTGAGGCAGAGACAACCGAGGCGTCAGAGGATTCTGAGGATGAGGAAGCAGCAGAGGTAGAATATTTTTACGGATTGGTAGAGGAAGCAGCAGATAAGACGATCACAGTTAAGAATGATGAGGAAGTGACAGCGAAGTTTGATGTATCCGAAGCCAAGCTTAGCGGGGCAGAGGAGATTGGACAGGGTGATGAGGTTGAGGTCGCTTATGCGGGAGAGCTTTCCAGCGATGTGACAAAGGCAGAGTCTGTGGACATTGTGACTTCAGCAGCAGCCGAGGCAGAGGAAGAGGCGGAAGCAGAGGAGGATCCTATTATTTCCGGCACGATCGAGGAGGCAGGCGAGGATACCCTGACCTTAAAGGCAGAGGAGGGAACCTATACCTTCAATACAAAGATTGCCCAGAAAGTGACAAAGGACGGAATGAAGGCCGGGGTTCAGGCAGATGTGACTTACTATGGGGATCTGGAGGATGATTCCGATCAGCCGGTGGCAACGAAGATCGTCACAGAGGATGCGGCTGACACAGAGGATGCCAAAATCAATACCCTCACCGGAAAGGCCGCTGAGGCAGGAACCGACTATGTGGTGCTCGATACAGCAGATCCAGCCAACACCCTGTTTACATTTTTGGGGACTGCGGGCATGTTTGACGGCGTAAAGGCAGGAGATGAGGTCACTGTGATCTATACAGGTACGCTGACCAATAAGACCATCACAGCAGTTGGGGTAAAGTAAATAAAAGATGACCTTAAATAAAAGCAAAGCAATTTTCGCTGAACGTGTTTCGGCGCAGATTGCTTTGTTTTTGGTTTGGGGAAACGCAAGGAGATGTATGGCTGAGCTGATGCATTTTCATCACAAAATTAGCACTCGACCCTTGACACTGCTAATAATGTGTGTTATATTACGCATAGAACAAAGAAAACAAGTCACAATTCCGAAAGGAACGATTTCCTGCATCGGTCAGGCAAGAAGGCTTTGACGGATGCAGGGGCGTTTTTCAGAAAGGGGAATGGGCGATGAACATTAATAAATTTACGCAGAAGTCAATGGAGGCAGTGCAGAACTGCGAAAAGCTGGCTTACGAATATGGAAACCAGCAGATCGACCAGGCGCACCTGCTGTACAGCCTGCTGACCCTGGAGGACAGCCTGATCTTAAAGCTCATCACCAAGATGGGGATCCAGGGGGAAATGTTCTCCAATGAGGCAAAGCAGCTGCTGGAGCGGCTTCCGAAAGTCAGCGGAAGCGGTCAGCTGTATATCAGCAATGATCTGAACAAAGTGCTGATCAATGGCGAGGACGAGGCGAAAGCCATGGGCGACGAGTATGTGTCCGTGGAACATCTGTTTCTGGCCTTAATGAAGTATGCCGGCAGGGAGATCAAGGAGTTATTCCGTCTCTACAATATTACCAGGGAGACGTTTCTGCAGGCGTTATCCACGGTGCGGGGCAACCAGCGGGTTGTCAGTGATAACCCGGAGGCCACCTATGATACCCTGGCAAAATATGGATACGATCTGGTGGAGCGGGCCAGGGAGCAGAAGCTGGATCCTGTGATCGGCCGTGACAGCGAGATCCGGAATGTGATCCGGATCCTGTCCCGTAAGACAAAGAATAACCCGGTGCTCATCGGCGAGCCCGGCGTAGGAAAGACTGCCGTAGTAGAAGGGCTGGCTCAGAGGATTGTCCGGGGCGATGTGCCGGATGGACTGAAGGATAAGAAATTGTTCGCCCTGGATATGGGGGCTTTGGTAGCGGGAGCCAAGTACAGAGGTGAATTTGAGGAGCGTCTGAAGGCAGTTCTGGAGGAAGTGAAAAAGAGCGACGGACAGATCATCCTGTTTATTGATGAGCTCCACACGATTGTGGGAGCAGGCAAGACCGAGGGCTCTATGGACGCCGGAAATATGTTAAAGCCGATGTTGGCAAGAGGTGAGCTCCACTGTATCGGAGCCACTACCTTAAATGAGTACCGGCAGTATATTGAAAAGGATGCAGCTCTGGAGAGGCGGTTCCAGCCTGTGCTGGTAGATGAGCCTACGGTAGAGGATACGATTTCCATTTTAAGAGGGCTCAAAGAGCGGTACGAGGTGTTCCACGGTGTAAAGATCACAGATTCCGCATTAGTAAGCGCGGCAACTCTGTCTGACCGTTATATCTCTGACCGGTTCCTGCCGGATAAGGCCATTGACCTGGTGGATGAGGCCTGTGCCATGATCAAGACCGAGATGGACACCATGCCGGCGGAGCTGGATGAAATGTCCCGAAAGATCATGCAGATGGAGATTGAGGAAGCGGCCTTAAAGAAGGAAACGGATCATCTGAGCCAGGATCGTCTGGCAGACCTGCAAAAGGAGCTGGCAGATCTTCATGATGAGTTTGCAGCGAAAAAGGCCCAGTGGGAGAATGAAAAGGCCAGTGTAGATAAGCTTTCTGCCCTGAGAGAGGAGATTGAGTCCATCAATCGTCAGATCCAGGATGCAAAACAGAAATACGATCTGAATAAAGCCGCAGAATTGCAGTATGGGAAGCTTCCGGAACTGCAGAAGCAGCTGGAGGCAGAGGAGGAGCGGATCCGAAACGAAGATTTAAGCCTGGTGAGAGAGAGCGTCACCGAGGATGAGATTGCCAGGATCGTGTCCAAGTGGACAGGGATTCCTGTGGCAAAGCTGACGGAGAGTGAGCGGAGCAAGACACTGCATCTGGATGAAGTGCTCCACCGCCGGGTAGTGGGACAGGACGAGGGTGTGCAGCTTGTAACCCAGTCCATTATCCGCTCCAAGGCCGGGATCAAGGATCCCACCAAGCCTATCGGCTCCTTCCTGTTTTTAGGACCTACAGGCGTAGGAAAAACAGAGCTTGCAAAGGCGCTTGCAGAAGCACTGTTTGACGATGAGGCCAATATGATCCGTATTGATATGAGTGAGTATATGGAGAAACATTCAGTGTCCCGTCTGATCGGAGCGCCTCCCGGATATGTAGGTTATGACGAGGGAGGACAGCTGACAGAGGCTGTGCGCCGCAAGCCCTACAGCGTGGTGCTCTTTGACGAGGTGGAGAAGGCCCATCCTGATGTGTTTAACGTGCTTCTCCAGGTGCTGGATGACGGGCGTATTACGGACTCCCAGGGACGGACCGTTGATTTTAAGAATACAATTTTGATCCTCACCTCCAATATCGGTTCCCAGTATTTGTTAGAGGGGATTGATGAAAATGGATGGATCAGACCGGAGGCTCAGGAAGCGGTTATGAATGACCTTCGGGCACATTTCAGACCGGAATTTCTAAACCGTCTGGATGAGACTATTTTGTTTAAGCCGCTGAACAAGGAGAATATCGGGCAGATCGTGGATCTGTGCGTAGCAGATCTGAATAAACGTCTTGCCGACAGAGAACTGTCCATTGAATTGACAGACAGCGCCAAGGAGTTCGTCACTGACCAGGGATATGATCCAGCTTACGGTGCGCGTCCTTTGAAGCGTTATCTTCAGAAGAATGTGGAGACCCTGGCAGCCAGGATTATTTTAAGCGATGGTGTCCGGGAGGGAAGCACCATTGTGGTTGATGTAGATGAGGGGAAGACACGCCTTATCGCCTATGTGGAATAAAAGGAGGGCCTAGTGAGCAGAATACCAAAGGATCCTATTATATTGCTCAGTTATGTTAATACTCAGCTCAGAGATCATTACAGTTCCTTTGAAGCGCTGTGCGATGGACTGGATGCTGACGGGGAGGAGATCAAGGCTTCCCTGTCCGGGGCGGGCTATGAGTATGATCCGGAACAGAACCGTTTTCGTTGACAGTAATGGAAATTTAATATAATTAAGAAGAAATTGATACAGCAGAAAAATGATACAAAGAGAAAACCGGACTGAACCGGAAATCCCTTGCCTGAAAAGGAGAGATTTCCGGCCTAAGGCCGGTTTTCCGCCTTTTATAAAGTGAGAAAGCCGCTGTATCCGATGCCTGCCTGGATCGGAAGTTTCGACCGGAAAATGGGGAAACTCAAGGAAAGTCAAGACTGGCAGGAGATTTATGAATGTGATACAATGTGTGGTACAATAAGAAACTCTGTTGAAAGGAAAACACAAGCCAGAGAGGGAGGAGGCCAATATGGAAATGATCTGGAACAGCGCATGTGTGGCCTGGGACTGGGTGATGGAGCATTTGCTGTACATCAACCTGATTTTTTCTATCATCATCGTATTTTTCCAGCGCAGGGATCCCAGGACTGTGTGGACCTGGCTTCTGGCCTTGTATTTTGTGCCTGTATTTGGGATTGCCTTTTACCTTCTGTTTGGCCAGGATTTAAAAAAGAGCCGTATGTTCCGCGTAAAGGAAGTCAGCGACCGATTGAATCTGCCGGTCAAGCATCAGGAGGATCTGATCCTTTCTGCTAATATCCCGGAGGATCAGCTGGATTCCATGTCCCGGAACTATAAAAGTCTGATCATGTATAATCTGGAGACCTCCGGGGCTGTGCTCACAGTCAACAACCAGGTTCAGATCTATACCGATGGACAGGCAAAGTTTGATGCACTGCGCCAGGCGCTGCGTCATGCCCGGTATTTTATCCATATCCAGTATTATATCATCAAAAATGATGAGGTGTTTAACTCCATTGTCCCGATCCTGTTAGAGAAGGTAAAGGAAGGGGTGGAGGTGCGTATTCTTTACGATGGGATGGGCGGCCGGTTTATGCCGAAGCAGCTCTGGGAACAGCTGCAAAATGCCGGTGTGAAGGTAGGAGTATTTTTCCCTCCCTTCCTGGGATGGCTGAATCTGCGGGTCAATTACAGAAACCACCGAAAGATTGTGGTCATTGATGGAAATACAGGATTTGTAGGCGGATTTAATATTGGGCGGGAGTATATTTCCAAGGATCCTAAGTTTGGTTATTGGAGGGATACCCATCTGGAGATCCGCGGAGAGGCGGCTATCAGCCTGCAGATCCGATTTGCCCTGGATTGGAATTATGTGACTGGGGAGAATCTGTTTAAGGACATCCGTTATTTTGGAGGGGAGGAAGAGTACGCCAGACGCTGTATGGGGGAACATCTCTGTACAGACTGGCCGAAGCCGGGAGACGGCGGAGGGATTGCCTGTATGCAGATCATTACCAGCGGGCCGGATACCAAGGAGCCCCATATCCGCAATAATTATCTGGAGCTGTTCCACAAGGCAAAGAAGCATATTTATATCCAGACCCCCTATTTCATCCCTGATGATGCCGTCTTTTCCAGCCTCAAGATCGCGGCTCTGTCCGGTGTGGACGTGCGGCTGATGATCCCCTGTAAACCGGATCATCCCTTTGTTTACTGGGCTACCTGTTCTTATGCGGGTGAGCTTCTGGATTATGGGGTCCGGGTGTATATTTATGAAAATGGATTTCTCCACGCAAAAGGGGTGATGGTGGACGGCCAGGTCAGCTGTTACGGGACAGCCAATATGGATATACGCAGCTTTGAATTGAATTTTGAGGTTAACGCCACCATCTATGATGAGGAAGTGACCGCACGCCTGGAACAGGCGTTTATGGATGATCTTCCCCACTGCCATGAGATGACAGGTGCAGAGTACAGGGAGAGGAGCCTGTGGCGCCGGATCAAGGAGCAGTGCAGCCGCCTTTTATCTCCCCTTTTATAGAGGGATTTTCCGGGAAAGTAGGGAATCTATATAGTATAAAATGGCTGTTCCCGTACCATACTAAATATATGAGAGTGAGAACAGCATTTCAAGGGATTAAAAGCAGAGGGGAACCGTGGCTTAGCGGCTTTTGGAGCAGCTTTTGCCGCTGCGGTATTGCAGGATGGTGCATGGAAGTAATGTTTACTTCGGTAGACTCTATTATGGCGGGAGACTGGAGGCTGATGGGACGCACCTCCCTTCTCATGTTTCCTATCTATGGCATGGGGGCGCTCCTTCTCCCGGTTAATTGCCTCATCGATCAATGGATCGCAGGGATCCCGGGCCAGGAAAGAGGAAGGAAAAGCCCGATAAGGAAAGGCCCGATAAGGAAAGGCCTGAGAAGCCAGGCAGCTATTTTAGTACGCCATGGATTGATTGATATGGTGCTTATTTTTACCGCTGAATATATCAGCGGTTTGTGGCTGACTGGCCTGGGGATCTGTCCGTGGGATTATTCCATGTGTCCGGATCATGTCCGCGGTGTGATACGGCTGCGTTTTGCGCCGCTGTGGTTTGGAGCAGGACTTTTGTTGGAATGGCTGACAGAGCAAAAGCTCTGCAGCAGAATGCAGAAATCCAAGACTGAGATCCGGGAGGCCAGCGCTTCTTGACGGATCCGATTGCGGCGGCTATAATAGAGCTAT
>CABQJX010000047.1 GCA_902464595.1 uncultured Lachnoclostridium sp.
AGGCTTTTCCCTGTGAGGGAGGCGTCCTCGGAAGAACCGTTTTTTCGCCTCGGAAAAGCTGAAGGGGATCAGAGGATAGATATAGCTCTTTCCTGCAATGGTGCGGTTGAAGATGATCGCACAGGCAGAAATGATCACTCCGGCTGTAAATCCCCACAGGTTAAACAGGGAGGTGAGTACCAGGATCAGGATGCGCATGAATTTCATGGCGTATCCCAGCTCAAAGCTGGCCTGAGAATAGCTGGCAATGGTTACAAAGGCCATATAAAGCATGGTCTCACTGTTGAACCACCCGGATTTTACAGCGTATTCTCCAAGGACGATACCGGCAATAACACTGAGAGGGGTGGTCAGCATGTTGGGAGTATTGACTGCTGCCAGGCGAAGTCCGTCGATGGCAAATTCCAGGATCAAAAGCTGCCAGATCAGGGGGACATTTAAGGGATCCGACAGACGGATAAAGGCCAGCCAATCCGGGATCAGCTGGGGATTCTGCATGAATAAAAGCCAGGCAGGGGTCAGCAGCAGAGACAAGAGGGAGATGGTCATACGGGACAGCCTTAGGTAGGTTCCTGTAATAGGGGGGAAATAATAGTCGTCCGCCTCCTCGATGATGTCGAACACAGAGGAGGGAAGGATCATGGCTGAAGGAGAGTTGTCCACCAGAATGATGATGTTTCCCTCTAATATAGAAGCAGCCGCAGTGTCCGGCCGTTCCGAAAACTTAAATTTGGGAAATGGATTAAACCATTTGTGTGGAAAAATACACTCTGCCAGGCTCTCCTGATTCATCGTGAGGGCATCTACCTCAAGGCGTTTGATCCGACTTTTGATCGTGTCAAGGAGTTCCTTGTCCACCCGGTTTTCCATGTAGCAGAGGGCAATGTCTGTGTGGGAGCTTTCACCGGTGTTCATGATCTCCATGGTGAGTTTTGGGTCGCGTATGCGCCGGCGGATCAGGGCTGTGTTGAAGATCAGCGTCTCCACAAAACCGTCCCTGGAACCCCGCATGACCTTGTCTTTATCTGGTTCCTCCACCCCTCTGGCCGGGTAGGTGCGGCAGTCGATGGTGATACACTGATCGTAGCCGTCGATCAAAAGGCAGGATACGCCGGACAGGAGCTGGAGGATCATATCCTCATCCTGAGAGGCCAGGCCCGTCTCTCCGTAGGGCACATACCGTTTGGAAAAACCATGGGCGTCCTTTGGCATGTCTTCCGGCTTTATGGAAGAAAATGCCTGGAGAATCTTGAGCAGAGAGTCGTCCTTGGCAAATCCGTCAATAAAATACAGGCAGGCCTCCCTGCCTCCAATCTGCAGAACACGGTATACCACATCAAAATTCGTTTTTACATTCAGTTTTTGGTGAAGATATGTGATGTTATCATTTAAGTGGCTGGAAAATTGCATGTTGTAGTTCCTTTCTTCTCTGAATTTAAAAATTCACAAGAATTGATAAGTCTCTTTACAATATTCCCTGATAAATTGTGATTATACAAAAAAATATCTGTACTTGAACAACGGACATTCAGTAGAAAATTATAGAAAAAATCTTTTTTGCAGAGAAAAGTATTCATGAATATGCACAAAAACAATTGACAAATCATGGAAATAGTGTTATAGTTGTCCCTGTAAGAAACACAAGGATGTATCTTACTGGTTTTTGTTTGGTATGGGGATGCCATAAAAACTAATAGTGTGACGGTTTTTGTTCGTGACCGGGAGCCGCCTTCTGTGGGGGAAGGGCGGCTCTCTTTTCGTATAATAGAAAATTGCTCCGCGCAGGATTGCACGGCTGCGGAAAATGCAGAAACTCAAAGAATCTGAGTATTGACATTTTTCCTAGAGGAATAGTATAGTAATAACAGCCAGAGCATGTACCATTGGATAGAATGGGACAGATCTGGGGATTCCTATACAATAAAAAAGGATGTGAACGCACATGCTAGTGTCGACAAAGGGAAGATATGCGCTGCGGACCATGGTGGATCTGGCCATCCATGGAGATGGCGAGCCGGTTAAAATAAAAGATATTGCAAGCAGACAGGAAATATCCGGAAAATATTTGGAGCAGATCATCTCCATTTTATCCAGAGCCGGATATGTGCGCAGTATACGGGGCAATCAGGGGGGATATTATCTGTCTCGTCCGGCTGCTGAGTATACGGTGGGAGATATTCTGCGGGTTACAGAGGGGAGTCTGGCTCCGGTGGACTGTTTAAATGGAAAGGAGAACTTCTGCACCAGAAAGATAGAATGTGTAACGCTGCGGCTGTGGAAGGAGCTGGATCATGCGATCCGGGGGGTAGTGGATCAGTATACCCTGGAGGATCTGGTCCAGTGGCAGAAAAATAGGAAGGATCATTATATTATCTGACAGAAAGTGGTTTAGGACAATGATGGAGTTTATAAGGAAATGGAAAAAAGATAAGCGGGTACGCCTGGGGATTACCTTGGCAGCTGTGCTCGTATCTGCTTTTGTACAGGCGTCCGCCATTCAGATGTTTGTGCGTCCTGCCGGAACCATATCTGGCGGCTTCACAGGTTTGGCTATGCTCATCGAGGAGGCAGGGAGCCTTGTGGGGCTCAGGCTTCCTATGCATATCGTGATGATCGCCCTCAACATACCAGTAGCCCTGATGTGCTGTAAAGGGATCAGCGTGCGGTTTACTGTGATGTCCCTGATTCAGGTGTTTTTCAGCAGTATCTTTCTCCAGATCCTGAATTTGGAACCTATTTTTACGGATGAGGTGCTGAACGTGATCTTTGGCGGAGTGCTGTACGGCAGCGCTATTGTCATTGCGCTGAAAGGAAACGCCTCCACCGGAGGTACGGATTTCATAGCCCTGTTCATATCCAACCGGACAGGACGCTCCATCTGGACCTATGTATTTTTCGGAAATGCGCTGATGTACTGCATTTACGGCGCTTTGTTCGGTTGGATGCACGCTGGATATTCCATTATTTTCCAGTTTGTTTCTACCAGGATGATCTCAGCCTTCCATCACCGTTACGAGCAGGTGACCCTCCAGGCCACTACGATGAAGGGGCCGGAGGTGGTGGAGGCGTATATCGCTCATTTCCGCCATGGAATTTCCTGTGTGGAGGCCATGGGAGGGTACAGCAAGAAAAAAATGTACCTTTTAAATACGGTTATGTCCTCCTATGAGATCAATGATGCGATTCATGTGATGCGGGAGGCGGACGAGCATGTGATCATTAATATTTTGAGTACGAGACAGTTTGTAGGCGGGTTTTACCGGGCTCCTATGGAGTAGGGATTTCTGCCAGATCCCGGATCACATGTCCTGCCAGGATCAGCCCTGCCACGGGGGGAACAAAGGAAACACTGCCCGGTGTGGACCGCCTTACGCCGGCTTCCTCCCCAGAAGGCCCAGGGGTCAGAGGCTTTTCCGGAGACCAGCAGACCTTCAGATGTTGGATGCCCCTGGCCTTCAGTTCCTTTCGCATGACGCGGCAGAGAGGACATACCGATGTTTTTGAAATATCGGATACCTGAAACAGCTCCGGCCGGAGTTTATTTCCTGTTCCCATAGAAGCGATCAGGGGGATTTTGTGGGCTTGGGAATAGGAGGCTAAGGCCAGCTTGGCTGACACTGTATCGATGGCATCCAAAATATAATCCAAAGAGCGGCCGGGAGGAAGCTCTTTTTCAATGCGCTGAAACAACGATTCCAGATTTTCCGGCAGTACAAAATCTTCCATCGTGATTACCGTGGTATGGGGGCAGATGTCCTCTATTTTTTCTTTCATAACCCTGGTTTTTTGCTGCCCCATCGTGCTGTGGAGGGCTATGCTCTGGCGGTTGATATTGGTTAGGGATACCGAATCGCTGTCGATCAGGATCAGGCATCCCACCCCGCTTCTGGCAAGAGCCTCGGCAGCATGGGAGCCTACTCCTCCTATGCCAAAGACAGCGACCGCAGAAGACCGGAGCTTTTTCATGGCCTCCGATCCAAGGAGCAGTTCGGTTCTGGAAAATTCATTTATCATAAAAACCTCCTGATTCTGATGAATGGATCATTGAGTTGCTGTTGCGCTTACGCAATGATCCCGCTCATCATGATTGTATTCTATACTTTTGTCCTGATTTGTGTTATATTATAGCAAAATGATCCTGTACGCGCCAGGATTTTTGGAAGGACGCGGCAGGGATGCGGAGGTATCGGTTTGAAAGACGGATTTTTGCGTGCTGCGGCTGCTACACCCAAGGTACGGGTGGCGGATCCGGAGTACAACGGACAGCAGATGATGGATTTGATCGGACAGGGATATGACAGAGGGGTAAAGCTGATGGTATTTCCGGAGCTTTGCCTTACCGCCTATACCTGCGCAGATCTTTTTGGGCAGAGGGCCCTTATTGAAAAAACGAAAAAGGAGCTGGAAAAGATCCTTGATTTTACAAAGGGGAAGGATGTACTGGTGTTTTTTGGCCTTCCCTGGGAATGGGAGGGGAAGCTGTATAATGCAGCGGCCGCTGTTCACGGCGGGAAGCTTTTGGGGATTATTCCTAAAAAGAATCTCCCCAATTACGGTGAGTTTTACGAGGCAAGAAACTTCTGTCCCGGCAATGAGGAGCCGGTGATGGTGCAGTGGAAGGGGGAGAAGGTTCCTATGGGAACCAATCTGTTGTTCCGCTGTGCCAATATGGAAGGGCTTACGATAGCGGCGGAGATCTGTGAGGACGTGTGGGTTCCCTGTCCGCCCAGCATCCGTCATGCCCTTGCGGGAGCTACCATAGTGGTCAATTGTTCAGCCAGCGACGAGACAGCGGGAAAGGACAGCTACCGTCATAACCTGATCTGCGGTCAGTCTGCCCGTCTGGTATGCGGCTATATTTATGCAAATGCCGGAGAGGGGGAATCGACCCAGGATCTGGTATTTGGCGGACAGAATATCATTGCAGAAAACGGCCTCTGCCTGGTGGAGTCCAGAAGATTCTCTAATGAGAGCATCTGTGCGGATCTGGATCTGGAGCTGATCGGAAGTGAGCGCAGGCGTATGAATACCTTTCCGTCAGCAGAGGAGGCCCGCAGGGAGGGCAGATACCAGATCGTGGATTTTGCCTTCCGGGAGACAGGGGAAAATGCAGAGACTGGGAAAAACAGCTTTTTGCCTGTGCTTCGGTTTGTAGATCCGGCTCCTTTTGGGCCGGGAGAGGGAAGACGTAAGGGAAAACGCTGTGAGGAAATCCTTTCGATCCAGGCCATGGGACTGAAGAAGCGTTTGGAGCATACAGGATGCCGCAATGCGGTTCTGGGACTGTCAGGCGGGCTGGATTCGACCCTGGCGCTGCTGGTGACCGTGCGGGCCTTTGACAGTTTAAAGCTCTCCAGGTCGGGGATCCACTGCATCACCATGCCCTGCTTCGGGACAACGGACCGCACATACCAGAATGCCTGCACCCTTGCAGAAAAGGTGGGGGCAAGCCTGAGGGAGATCCCCATCCGGGAAGCAGTTACCCGCCATTTTACAGATATTGGGCAGGATATGGACAGCCACGATGTGACTTATGAAAACAGCCAGGCCAGGGAGCGCACCCAGGTTCTTATGGATGTGGCGAATCAGGTGGGAGGAATGGTGATCGGAACAGGAGATATGTCAGAACTGGCCTTGGGATGGGCCACCTACAATGGGGATCATATGTCCATGTATGGGGTCAACGCTTCCATCCCCAAAACCCTGGTACGCCATTTGGTTGAATATTACAGCGAGATCTGCGGTGAGGAGGAGCTGTCTGCGGTTCTTAAAGATGTGCTTGATACGCCCGTAAGCCCGGAGCTGCTTCCTCCAAAGGAGGGGGAGATCAGCCAAAAGACAGAGGATCTGGTAGGCCCTTATGAGCTGCACGATTTTTTCCTCTATTATATCATGCGCTATGGATTTTCTCCGGCAAAGGTATATCGTCTGGCTCTCCAGGCTTTTAAGGGCCGGTATGAGGGGGAAACCGTTTTAAAATGGCTGAAGGTTTGGTATCGGAGATTTTTCAGCCAGCAGTTTAAACGTTCCTGCCTGCCGGACGGGCCTAAGACCGGTTCCGTGGCTTTATCGCCGAGAGGGGATCTGCGGATGCCAAGCGATGCCGTTTCCAGGCTTTGGCTGGAGGAATTGGAAGAAATTAGAACAGGAGACGGTGAAAAATGATCAACAGCACCTCAAATAAGCAGGTAAAGCGGGTCATAAGCCTTCGGGATAAGGCAAAGGCCAGGAGAGAGGAAAAGGCTTATATTGCCGAGGGACTCCGCATGTGCAGAGAGCTGGATCCCTCCGAGGTGGAGTGCCTTTATGTGACGGAGAAGTTTCAGGGGGAAAATAAAAGCTGGCTGGCTCCTTTTCAATGGGAGCTGGTAAGCGAAGCGGTTATGGCTGCCATGGCTGATACCCGTACCCCCCAGGGAGTCCTTGCGGTAGCCAGGCAGAAATGCTATACTTTGGAGGAAATTTTGCAGCCAAAGGAGGGACGTCCTCTGGCCCTTATGGTGTTGGAAACCATACAGGATCCCGGCAATCTGGGAACCATTATCCGGGCTGGGGAGGGAGCAGGCATTACCGGTATCGTCATGAACCGGGATACAGCTGATCTGTATAATCCCAAGGTGATCCGCTCCACCATGGGATCGATCCTGCGGATGCCCTTTGTCTATGTGGACGATTTGGGGGAAGCATGCCTGGGGATGAAGGAGCGGGGAGTGCGTCTTTTTGCCGCCCATCTTAAAGGAATGAATAATTATGACAGAGAGGACTATACTGAGCATGTGGGCTTTTTGATCGGCAATGAGGCGAACGGCCTCACGGAGCGGATCACCTCCCTGGCGGACTGTCTGGTAAAGATCCCTATGGAAGGAAAGGTGGAATCCTTAAATGCTGCCATCGCTGCCTCCATACTTATGTTTGAGGCAGCCAGGCAGAGGAGAAGATAGGGATAGAGATCGAAAGATAGAAATTATAGATAGAAATACAGATAGAAATACAGACAGAAGTAATAGAAAATATTCCGGGGATAGCTCACGGAAAGGAGCGCCATTTATGCTGTCAGTTTCTGGTTGGATCATAGCTTTTTTTGCTTTTTGGGGGATCGAGGCTGTTTTTGGGCCTTTTACTTCTGTGTGGTTTGCCTTTGGCGCAGCAGGAGGGTTTGCAGGCTGCCTTTTGGGCCTTCCCAAAGAAGGACAGCTGGCCCTGTTCCTTCTGTCTGCCCTATGCGCTCTGTTCCTCATCCGCCCATTGTCTTTTTTGGTTTATAGGAAAGGTGGTGGAGGCCATTCAGCTGCAGATTGATCTTCAAAAAGAATACGGTCTTGTGCTGGAAGGCGGCGGAGCCAAGGGAGCTTATCAGATCGGGGCATGGCGGGCTCTCAGGGAGGCAGGCGTCCGTATCCGGGCAGTGGCAGGGACTTCCGTGGGGGCCCTCAACGGAGCTCTCATCTGCATGGACGATTTTGAGAAGGCGGAACAGATATGGGAGAATATCCGTTATTCCTCTGTCATGGACGTAGATAACAGTCTGATGGAAAAGCTGAGAAGGCTCCAGCGGAAGGATTTTTCCTCTTTCTCCTCCCTTCCTTTAGGAGAGCTGGCAGGGGAAATCCGTAGGATCGTAAGGGAGAGGGGCTTTGACATTGGCCCGCTGCGGAACCTTATTGACCAAATGGTGGATGAAGGCCGTCTCCGTTCCTCAGACAGGGAGCTCTATGTAGTTACTTATTCCCTGTCAGACCACTGTCCCATGACTGTGGATGTTAAGGAAGCGCCGGAGGGGGCCATAGGGGATCTTCTTATGGCGAGTGCTTATCTGCTCGGCTTCAAGAAGGAACCGTTAGGCGGAAAATACTATCTGGACGGCGGCGGAGTGAATAATGTTCCCGTAGATGTGCTCTTAAACCGGGGATATGAGGATATTATTGTGCTGCGCATCTATGGATATGGAGTGGATACAGAAAAATATCTGGAGATCCCGGAGCATGTAAAGCTTTACCATATAGCGCCCAGGCAGGATCTGGGAGGGCTTTTGGAGTTTGACAGCAGGAAGGCCAGAAGAAATATGGCTCTTGGGTATTTTGACGGGATGCGCATGCTTTATGGCCTGGCAGGGCGGGCCTATTATCTGGATGCTCCCCAGAAAGAAACGTATTATCTGGAAAGGCTTTTAGCAGAAGCAAGGGATATAGGAAGGGAATTTCCTGAGGGCGGGAATGAGGATTCGATCCGTTTTTATTTGGAAGAAGCATTTCCCTATTGGGCCAGAAAGTGGAAGCTGAAAGAGGGATGGGACTATAAGGAGCTGTATCTTGCTGCCCTGGAGCAGTTGGCCAGGCAGTATGGGATCAGCCGGTTTCATATTTATACCCCGGACAGCCTTTGGCATCTGATACGCCAAAGAAGAGCTTTTGCAGAGCCGTATTTTCAGTCTTGACAGAGAATCTTTTGGGTGATATATTTATGCATGAATATGCATAAATATAAAATAAGAATACAAATGGAAATCTATCCCAGCCGCATAATTGGCTGGGAGGAAAAATAAAATGCGGAGGAGACAGCCATGAACTTAAAGGGAAGACATTTTTTAACATTGAAAGATTATACACAGGAAGAGATTACATATCTCTTAGATCTGGCGGCAGATCTGAAAGATAAAAAGAAAAAAGGTATTCCGGTAGATACGCTCAGGGGGAAAAATGCTGCCCTGATCTTTGAGAAGACCAGCACCAGAACCAGGTGTGCTTTTGAGGTGGCAGCCCATGATCTGGGAATGGGTACAACTTACCTGGATCCATCCGGATCCCAGATCGGAAAGAAGGAGAGCATCGCCGATACAGCCAGAGTGCTGGGCCGTATGTACGAGGGGATCGAGTATCGTGGATTTGGCCAGGAGATCGTGGAGGAGCTGGCAAAATATGCAGGCGTCCCTGTTTGGAATGGACTGACCAACGAATATCATCCAACTCAGATGCTGGCTGATCTTCTGACGATCCGGGAACATTTGGGCAGCCTTGCAGGAAAAAAATTGGTATATATGGGAGACGCCCGCTACAACATGGGAAATTCCCTGATGATAGCCTGTGCGAAGATGGGAATGCATTTTGTGGCCTGTGCTCCTTCTAAGTATTTCCCAAACAAGGAGCTGGTGGCACAGTGTCAGGAGTACGCAAAGGAAAGCGGCGGTTCCATCGCTTTCACAGAGGATGTGGAGAGCGCTGTAAAGGGTGCAGATGTAATCGACACCGATGTGTGGGTATCTATGGGAGAGCCAGATGAAGTGTGGGAGGAGCGGATCCGTGACCTGAGCCCCTACCGGGTTACAAAGCATGTGATGGAATTAGCCGGGGAACAGGCGATCTTCCTTCACTGTCTGCCTTCCTTCCATGATCTGAAAACAAAGATCGGAAAGGAAATGGGCGAGCGTTTCCACATATCAGAGATGGAGGTTACGGACGAGGTGTTTGAGTCCAGCCAGTCTGTTGTGTTTGACGAAGCGGAAAACCGTATGCATACGATCAAGGCAGTGATGCTTGCCACATTGGGAGAATAAATGCCTATGCAGGGACAGAGAGGACGGAGCGGACGCCGGGGAGGCGTACTGCTAGATATGGTGCACCTGGCTGTGGGGATCGGTATTGTGATCCTGGCCGTGCTGTCGTTTATGGATCCAGAGGGGAACCAGGTGCTTTTTCCTCTGGTCTTTCTGCTGGCAGCGCTGTTGAACGCAGTAAATGGGACATTTGAGTTTAAGGTGCGGGGAAGAAGCAAGAAAAAGTTAGGCGCAGCCATCTGGCAGCTGGGGATGGCGGCAGTCCTGGCGGTTCTGGCCATATTAAGCGCCCTCAGCAGCTGGCTTTAAGAGCCCCAATGGGGTGTGACATAAAACCCGGCATAAATCCATAGAAAGAATATTTACACAAAGAATATTCATAGAAAAAATATTCATACAAAGAATCAAGATAAAAGGCGGCAAAGGAGCAGCTTATGAAGTGGGAGATTTTACGTACCCTGCGGGAAAGGGAGGATTACGTATCAGGGCAGCAGCTGTGTCAGGGGCTGGGAGTATCCCGGACTGCTGTGTGGAAGGCAATTGAAGAGCTGAGAACAGAGGGGTACGTGATCGATGCGGTGCGCAATAAGGGGTATTGTCTGGTAAAAGCAGCGGACGCCATCACTCCGGCGGAGCTGAAAACAGAACTCCACACAAAATGGCTGGGAAGGGAGATCCAGTATTTTGATGTAACCGATTCTACAAACACCCAGGCCAAAAGGCTGGCGGAGGCGGGAGCGCCTCACGGAACCCTGGCTGTAGCAGACCGTCAGACAGCAGGAAAGGGAAGGAGAGGAAGACAATGGGAATCCCCTTCCGGAACAGGGGCATGGTTCAGTATGGTACTGCGCCCTGAGATGAATCCAGCTAACGCCTGTATGCTTACCCTGATAGCCGGTATGGCAGTGGCTGCGGGGATCAAAGAGGCTGTGGGCCTTGAGGCAGGCATTAAGTGGCCGAATGATCTGGTGATCGGCGGAAAGAAAATCTGCGGCATCCTCACGGAGATGAGTACAGAAGCCCAGGATATCCGGTATGTAGTGACGGGAATCGGCATCAATGTAAATACAGTGGATTTTCCTAAGGATATACAGAATACAGCCACCTCCCTGCTGCGGGAATCAGGAAAAGCAGTGAGGCGCAGCCGTATCATAGGCGCTGTGGCGAAAGCCTTTGAACATTACTACGAGCGTTTTATGGAAACATGTGATATGTCTGCTCTCCGGAGGGAGTACGATGAGATGCTGGTCAACCGTGACCGGCAGGTGACGGTTTTAGATCCCAGGGGATCTTATAAGGGGACAGCTCTTGGGATTGACGAGGGCGGCAATCTTCTTGTTTGCAGGACGGATGGCTCTGTGATCTCTGTGATTTCCGGGGAAGTTTCAGTGAGAGGAATTTACGGATATGTGTAAGGGCTTGCATTTGTATGATGACCTTCCGGTAATAGAAACAAAGGAAGCACCTCTTACCCCCAGCCAGCGGCTGAAAGCCATGGAGGGGCCGCTGGCTTTTTGGTATTCGTCCAGGGCCAGGGCTCTGCCCTGGAGAGATGACCCGAAGCCTTACCGCGTGTGGATCTCAGAGATCATGCTCCAGCAGACGCGGGTGGAGGCGGTAAAACCTTATTTTGCCAGGTTTATGGAGGCCTTTCCCGATGTGGAAAGCCTGGCCGGGGCAGAAGATGACCGGCTGATGAAGATGTGGGAGGGATTGGGCTATTATAACAGGGCCAGAAATTTAAAGGCGGCCGCTTCTATGATCATGGAAGAATATGGGGGAAGGATCCCCTCGTCCTATGAGGAGCTTTTGCGTCTTCCGGGTATTGGAAGCTATACGGCCGGGGCCATCGCTTCGATCGCCTACGGTGTCCCCCTTCCGGCTGTAGATGGAAACGTCCTTCGGGTGATCTCCAGGATCCTGGGAAGCCGGGAAGATATTAAGAAGGCTTCTGTGAAGAAAAAGATAGAGGATATGCTGAGGGAGATCATGCCTCAGGATCACGCCAGCGCTTATAATCAGGGTCTGATTGAGTTGGGAGCCCTGGTTTGTATCCCGGGAGGGGAACCTAAATGCAAAGAATGTCCCATGGCCTCTGTGTGCCTTACAGGAAAAAACGGCTGGTGGAAGGAAATCCCATGGAAATCACCGGATGCAAAGAAGAAGATTGAGGAGAAAACCGTTTTCCTGATCCAGTATAAGGATAAGGTGGCTATCCGAAAGAGGCCGCCGAAGGGGCTTTTGGCTTCTCTCTATGAGCTTCCCAATGTGGAGGGCCATGTGGAGGGGGAGGAGGGCATGAAGGCCCTGGGGCTCATGCCGGAGCAGGCGGGCGAGATCAAGAAGCTTCCTGAGGCCAAACATACATTTTCACATGTTCAGTGGCACATGACCGGGTGGCAGATCACCTTGCGGGAGGAGTGCTCCCCGCAAGCCTGTTTTATGGTCACCCAGGAGGAATTAAAGGAGGCCTACGCCCTTCCCAATGCTTTTTTGGCTTACAGGAAGCAGATTGGGCAGTAATCATGGTTATACTTGAAAGGGAGGAATGCAGAATGGGGAAGATGTTATTTGTATTTAATCCCCGTTCAGGCAGGGAACAGATCCGGGGAAGCCTGATGGAAATTTTGGATATTTTTACCAAAGCAGAGTATGAGGTCACGGTTCATGTGACCCAGAAGCAGAAGGATGCGATGGAAGTGGTATCCCGTCTTGGGGATCAGGCGGAAATCGTTGTATGCAGCGGCGGTGACGGAACACTGAACGAGACGGTTTCCGGCCTTATGTCCTTAAAGAACATGCCTTTGCTGGGCTATATTCCCGCCGGATCCACCAACGACTTTGCTTCAAGCCTTGAAATCCCCAGGAAAATGCCCCTGGCCGCTTGGGATATTGTGGAGGGGATCCCTTATTTTATTGATGTGGGAACTTTTTGCCGGGATCGGTATTTTATGTATATCGCTGCTTTTGGGGCCTTTACCCAGGTGGCCTATCAGACCTCTCAGGATAAGAAAAATCTGTTGGGCCATCAGGCGTATATGATCGAGGGAGTAAAAAGCCTTATGGGTCTAAAACCTTATCATATGCGGGCAGAATGGGAGGATCATGTCCTGGAAGGGGATTTCGTCTTTGGGATGGTGACCAATACCGTCAGCGTGGGAGGATTTAAAGGCCTGGTAAACCAGTCGGTATTTTTAAACGACGGACTGTTTGAGGTGCTCCTCGTCCGGATGCCAAGGACGCCGGTGGACCTGAGCAATATTATTTCCTATCTGTTTTTGAAAGAGGAGCCAAATGAGTATGTCCACCGGTTCCGTACCTCCGCCATACGCCTCACCTCAGAACGGCCAGTGGATTGGGTGCTGGACGGAGAGTTTGGCGGAGCAAGGACGGAAGTGGAGATCAGGAATCTGAGGGAGCGGATCCCGATCCTTTTGAGGGAACCTCCCGGGCAGGGACAGGACTCGGTTTCCTAGGAGGATATGAGTAACCGTTCATCCGTACGTACGAAAAATGTCGAAATATGTTGAAATATGCATCCAAATAGTATATAATGATAATTTGTGGGAGTTTCCACATTTACTTATAAGCGAAAGGACGTTTATCAGTGGAAAAGGACGATTTTTTAAAGAAGCTGGAAAAGCTGGTCGAACATGCAAAAACCAAACACAACACATTGGATGCAGGGGAGATTAACGATTTTTTTACCGGGGATAATCTGTCACCGGAACAGATGGACCAAATTTACAGTTACCTGGAGGGCCGCAGCATTGATGTGGTTCCCGTACTGGACGAAGCGATGCTTACCGAGGACACTGTTCTGCTTGATGACATTGATTTGGACCTGGATTTAGACGACGACAGCTTCATTAAAGATGCAGAAGAGGAAGAAATCGACCTGGATGCAGTGGATCTGTTAGAGGGAATCGGAACAGAGGACCCGGTCCGCATGTATCTCAAAGAAATCGGCACGGTGTCCCTTCTTACGGCAGACGAGGAACTGGAGCTTGCCCAGCGCAAGGCAGACGGGGACGAGTATGCCAAGGAGCGTCTCATCGAGGCCAATCTTCGTCTTGTGGTCAGCATTGCAAAACGCTATACAGGCAGAGGAATGAGCTTCCTTGACCTGGTTCAGGAGGGCAATTTAGGACTGATCAAAGGCGTTGAGAAATTCGACTATACTAAGGGTTACAAGCTAAGTACATATGCTACCTGGTGGATCCGCCAGTCCGTTACAAGGGCTCTGGCAGATCAGGCGCGTACCATCCGTGTTCCGGTGCATATGGTTGAGACCATCAACAAGATGTCCAAGATGCAGAGAAAGCTGACGCTGGAATTGGGCTATGAGCCTTCTGTTACAGAGCTGGCGGAAGCGTTGGAGATGACAGAGGATAAGGTTATGGAGATCATGCAGATTGCCAGGGAACCTGCTTCCTTAGAGACCCCCATTGGCGAGGAGGATGATTCCAATCTGGGCGATTTCGTTGCGGACAACAATGTGGTGACACCTGAGGGAAATGTGGAATCCGTGATGCTACGGGAGCACATTGATGCCCTTTTAGGTGATCTGAAGGAGAGGGAACGCCAGGTGATCGTCCTGCGTTTCGGGCTGGAGGATGGACATCCCCGCACTCTGGAGGAGGTCGGAAAAGAGTTCAACGTTACCAGAGAACGTATCCGCCAGATTGAAGCCAAGGCTTTGAGAAAGCTTCGCAATCCGGTGAGGAGCAAACGCATCCGGGATTTCCTTATGTAAGTTTCACAGGAAATTTTTGGAAAACATAAGAGGCTGCCGCAAAGGGGCCTTTCCTAACAGGGGACTGATGCCGGGGAGCATACAGCCCCTCAGGAAAGGATGCGCTTTATGGCCGCCTCTTTTGTGCCTCTTTCATGATGACGATCAGATAAAGGGAGGATCAAGATAAAGGGAGGATCAAGATAAAGGGAGGATCATATGGTTCAGTCAGGACAAAAACCAAATTACCAGCGGATGCTGGATCAGCTTTTGGAAACATTGGAGCGGGAAGGAAAAAAGCCCCGGCTTCTCCTTCACAGCTGCTGTGCTCCCTGCAGCAGCTATGTATTGGAATATCTCAGCCGGTATTTTGTTATTACGGTAGATTATTACAATCCCAATATCTTCCCTCCCTCAGAGTACGAGGCAAGGGCGGGGGAGCAGAAAAGGCTGATCAGCCAGATGGGACTTCCGGGGCCTGTGACATTTCTGGAGGGAGAGTATGATCCCCAGGAGTTTTTCGAGATGGCAAAGGGACACGAAAAGGACCCGGAGGGAGGGGAGAGATGCCGCCTTTGCTATGAACTGCGCCTGAGACAGGCGGCCAAAGCCGCCAAGGCTGGAGGATATGATTATTTTACCACCACCTTGTCCATCAGTCCCTTAAAAAATACAGTCTGGCTCAATGAGATCGGAACCCGTCTGGCCGAAGAATACGGCGTTCCCTATCTGCTGTCGGATTTTAAAAAGAAAAATGGATATAAGCGTTCCACAGAGCTGTCAGCTGTCTACGGGCTTTACCGTCAGGATTACTGCGGTTGTGTGTATTCCCGGAGGGAGCCCCTGCCTGGACAATAGGAGGGATGACGGTGGGGCTTAGGTTGGGGATGTAAGAGCAGACTAAAAGGGCTGAAGACAGCCTTTAAAGCCGCAGTCTATCCGAATCGAAAGGTTTCCTGCCCTTCGGACAAGAAGCATCCCTCACTTCCGCTCGGTCAATTCTAACTTATCTTTTTATATAGATTAAATCTGTCATGCCGTCATATGACTGTGTTTTTAGCAACCGCAGCTTAATTTCATGGTCAGTTTTTTCAAAAAGCCGAATACCTGATCCTAAGATTGTTGGAATAACGGTAATATAATAACAATCAATGATATCTTCTTGAACCAGCTGTTGGATTAAGTTTGCTCCGCCGCATATCCAAATTCCTTTTCCATTTTCTTCCCTCAGTTTTTTTATCAGTTCAACAGGGTTTTCATTGACAAAACAGATTTTATCGGAAGATGTTTTTGGCTTGTGTGTGACAACATAGGTTTTAAAATCATCATAAACCCATTCGTCCGGTGAAAGTTCAGTAACAATTTGATGATAGGTATTCCAACCCATTATTACAGTATCAATATCTCTTACAAATTCAGAATATGCGTCGATAGGATCATCATCATTGCCCTGTCCGGTCAGCCAGTTTACGCTGCCTTTACTGTCTGCAATATATCCGTCAAGACTCATTGCTATAAATAAACTGATTTTTTTCATAAATTCTCCTTATAAGTGTTTGTCAATTCCTTGTTAAAATTCCTGTCAGATAATTATACATATCTGATTTCAGTCATTATTCTCTCACCTTAAAATTTTGAATTTCCGTGTTTTGCAGAACAATAAATTATTTATGGATATACATTCTTGTCATATCAGGCTCATTGTCCCCTTGAACCATACACAAAAATTCCCAGCCATATTTTTCGTAAAAACTTGTATGGTCTGTAATCAAATAGATAGGAGTAATTCCCTTTGACTTCATATCCTTCACAACAATATCGAGTAATTGTCCCGCAATTCCCTGACAGCGATATTCCTGTTCTGTATATACTGCACATACATTTGGTGTAAGGTCTTTCCTGTCGTGAAAATCGTTTTCAATCACGCCAAGACCACCTACAATGCGCCCGCTGTCTAAGCAAAGATACCCAGCCGTATTCTGTTTCGTGATTCAGGTAAGCTTCCATACAAGCAAGATATGCTTCCTGCGGCACTTCCCATTTATCATGAAACCATGCAGCAGCAGCTTCTTTTAATTCAGGTTTTTGTCTTAAAGTGACATAAGTATATGTTTTCATATGTTCCTCCTATTTGTGTATAATGGAACCACCTTGCAATGCAGTATAAACATATCTGCTAATAGTGTCCCCTTCTTTAAAACAAGGACATGCCCCAGGCTTTGGATTAGCTAAATATTTTTATAACTTTTCTTAACAAGCCGGAAGTTGTTAGTTGTTTGGAATCACTTCTGCATTTTCATCTAAAAGATAGATCGCATAAACGGTTCCTATCTGCAATGGATCACTTTCCATTACATCGCCATTAAATACAACACGAATATTATCATCAACATTCAATTCAGGTGCTCCGTTTGCTGATACCACATCTTTTGTAACAGAAAATTCCTCGTCAACAGAAATCCCGCTGTTAAATGTTTCTATACACCTAACGTCAACATATTCTTTATTTACTTCCAAAACTTTTGCATTAAAATATGCTTGTCCTTTTTCATTACATCCAGATAAAGCGATTGTGCAGACAAATACCACTAAAATAGATAGCCGCCTTTTCATAATCAACACCTCCACACCTTCTAACGTTTAGAAATCGCAGCAGCATTATTCTGATAGTCCTTCCAGAATTGAAATATCATGTATATCTTTATCTCTTAATTCATAGCCTGAATGAAAAGCTTTTTGTCCTTTTAAAGATATACAAGGAATGTTTTTACCTTCAAAAAAAGCAGAACGAAAGTAGTCTTTTTCAAACTCGTACCAGCCGCCCTCCAAATCAGCTTGTTTTGAAGTTCCGTCTTCATTCAAAACAAATGGATGAATATCTAAATAGCCCAATTCATCACTATACAATTCTATTCTGACTGGTCTCCAGTCCGTATCAATTTTATAACCCAGATTCAATAGAACATTTAACAATTTTTCCGTATGCTGAGCATCAAAATTGATATCGATATCCTTATGGCTTCTTGTTTGTTTACCCGCTAAAATATCTACACCCCATCCGCCATCCAACCAGTATGTTATTCCAGTCTTTTCTAATAATTCGATCACTTTGATTAAATCTTCTTTCGTTGTTATCTCTTTTTTGTTCATATAAAATCTCCTCTGCAGCTTCTAAGCTCTCTATTTTCGAAAGTTATTTGATAGGGCCAGGTTCATTTATTTCCGGCTTAGTTTCACAACCAGATAAAGTAAGTAACATCATGATTCCTATCAAGTTTTGATATTCCTTCATTTTTCTCCCTCCAAATTCCGATTCATGCACTGAAACTTGTAGATTCTTTAATATCCATAGGTCATCAGTTTCCACTGTCCACCCTCAGAACGAGCTAACCACCATTGCCAATCGGTATATTCTTCATCTGGGTTGAATCCGCTGCCACCATTCAGCGGAGAATGGAAGTTGCTTTTAAACATAATACATTGTGTGAAAGTTTCCTCTGCATCCATCGCCTTTTCCATTTCGTTCATCCATGCAATATTGGATTCGCTGCATTCATTATCTGTTGAATATGTAATACTATGCAGCTCACATCCATCCCAAGTGCTAAATTCCTTTTTAATCAATTCTATAGCTGCATCCATTTCCGCTTTCGTATAAATAGATGAAGTTCCATAATCAATCTTTATATTTGTAGTATCTGCACCCAAATTCCGTATTATTTCTAACGCAATCTTTCCAGCCATATCTCTGTCCGATGTTCCCTCAGGAGATTTTCCATAAATAGCAAAATGATACTCTTTATATGTCCAGTCTATCATAAACATATCTCCGGCTTCATTAACCTTCATATAAGGGAAAATATATTCATCATCTGCGGTTCGTGCCGTCCATTTGATTTTAGTGGAATCTATAAAGGTTTCATTTGGAAGAAAGTTTTCTTTTTCTTTACTGGAAGCAAAAGTACATACTCCCACATTCTCTAATTCAAACTCTATCTGTAATTCATCTGCATTCGATTTCTTTACCTCAACATTGGATGTAAATGACGATTGATCTAACACTGCTTTTGGATTTCCAAATTCTTTTGCATTTACTATTTCCGTTTCGCTATGATCAACGTTGGATTCTTCCTCCACTATTCCTGTTACGCTTGGCTTGTTCTCAATCCTATAGTTCATGCTTTTTGTATTGCAAGCGGTTAAAAAAAGGATACAAATGATTGTTAAAAATAGTACTGTGCTCTTTTTCATATAATTAAATCTCCAAACTCTGCCGGTACTAAATATATACTCCCGTCCTGCAAATAAATTTCTTTTATAATTTTATTTCTGCATGTACATAATCCGTTTCTTCCTTTTTCGTTTCCTCTTCTTCAAGGAGTGCGAAGCCGGAATCGTATTTTACATATAATTTTTGAGGGATTTTCGGATCCCGGTAAATTTCCTGGCCCACGTTTAAGTGGGTTCCACAGAAATCTTCTGTGGGAAATTCCAAATTATTCACAAAAGCTACCTGGCCTAAAAGCTCCCAGCTTTCCTCTTTGGGAAGGTCAAAACCAGCGGCATTGTACAGATACAAAGCGCCGTCATAAAAAAGAGAAATCCGCTGTACTTCTTCGGAAGCATAACCGGTAGGGGTAAGAGCCCTTGATTCTGGCATTGTCTTTTGGGCAGTCTGACAACCGGCCAGGAGCAGACAGGAAAGCCCTAAAGTCATAAATAATTTTTTGCTTATCATAGTACCGCCTTTCTGATTTTTTGTTCCAAAACAACATTCCTGTTATCATTATAAGGGAACCACAGTATGGATACCATAAAGATTTTCTTATATTTCTGTAACTATTCAGGACGGCGGGAGATCTGGCAGAAAAATTCGTGTCAAGCTTGCTTGCAAGCGAGTTTTCCTGCCAGATCTCACATCGGAGGAATCTCCGATGCTTCTTGTTCGGCTTTGCCGGACAAGAAGATGCCCCGTCCTGAA
>CABQJX010000048.1 GCA_902464595.1 uncultured Lachnoclostridium sp.
CTGAGCCACGGCCCCCTGTCACCGGAGCGCATGACCGAGTTTGTAAGCCGCAGCAACGAGATCATGATGATCATGGCAGGAGAGAAGGCACAATAAGATAGGATACAGGATCAGACAGGAGAATGGGGCATGAAGGTTCCGTTCTTAGAATTAAAGGTCAGCCGGGAATCGGATATGGTTCCCGGCTGGCCTTTTTTCAGCATGGAAATTCAATGTCAGTTTCCCTTGTGGGGACGGAAAAAGGGGCGTATACTGGTCTTATAAGGAATATCAATATCATAGGCGGCTCCGGTTGAGGCGGCAGGGTTATCTGGCACAGTGGGGCTGTCCGGCACAGCGGGGCTTCCAGGCACAGCGGGGCTTCCAGGCACAGTGGGGATGTCCGGGGCCTCCTGGGAAAAAGGAGGGATCTTATGGGTACAGAGAACAAAACAAGGGGAAAAATGAGAATGGTTAAGAAGTGGGTGGCTTTGCTTCTTAGCTGTGCGATGGTGCTTGCTGGGGCTTTGACTTCCTGGGCTCTGCCATCTGGGGCATCCATGACAGAGGGAAATACGGTAAAAAGCTCCAAAGCCGGCTTTGTGCTTACATTTCCGGAAGGATTTGAAACTATTTCCGGCTGGCCTGGGGAGGCATACCAGTATTTTCCAGAGGAAGGCATTCACTGGGATTTCTCAGCTTCCATCAGCGATGAGACAGAGGAACACTTTCTCACCATGGCCGGCATGTGGGTTCCGCTGGAAGGAAAGAGCCTGGAACAGCAGATGGCGGAGCTCATTCAGACGTGGACAGAGGAAGGCGTGGGGACGAGCAGCACGCCCTATTTGCAGACGGGAACGGCCGCTGTAGCAGATGGGGGATATTATTCCATAAAGATCAATTACGGGGCCCTTTTGGCGGAGAGTATGCGGCAGCTGTACGAAAGTATGGAGGTGGAGCTGAAAGGAGAGGAACAGGCGCAGCTGGATTCTATGATAAAGGATCTGGAGGACAGCCTGTCTATGGATCTGTACCTGAGGGAGATGGAAGGGGACTGTTATATTCTGGTTCAGCTGTATTCTGCTGACCAGACAGGGACAGCAGCTTCCCTGTTGTCTCAGGCCCGGCCATTTACGGGCGGATGGAAGAAGAACGGGGCCCTTGGCTGGAAATTTGAGAATCCCGATGGATCTATGCTGCGGGACAGCTGGGTTTTAGATGAAAATGGGTTCACCTGCCGTCTGGACAGCAACGGGCAGCTGGTGCACAGTGTCTGGATTGAGGAAGACGGCCGTTGGAAATATGTAGACGAATTTGGACATATGGTTACCAGCGCCAGCAAAACCATAGACGGCGTCCAATATGTTTTTGACGCCTATGGATATATGGAGGAGAAGGAAAAGGCAGCGCAGCCCTATTCTGCAGGGACTCTCTCCGGCAACCGGTATGTGAACCAGTGGGCAGATATTACGCTCTCTTTTCCTGAGACAGCCCAGGTGGAGATGGGGGATGATCTCTACAGTTATGCTGTGGAGGGCGGAGAAAATATGTTTTACTGGGCTGACGATACCAATGGATACCGGATCACAGTGGAGTTTACTGAATATCCGGGCCTAATGCTTGACCGCTATCTGGAGGAACGCATGGAATATTCTATGTACTACGGTTATAAGATAGACGAGACAGGAACAAAAGATTTAGGCGGGTATGAGTATAAGTATGTAAAAACATCAGGTGGGGAATATTATGGAGGCGTTGCGAATCATGAGGATACTTATTTCCGGCAGATTGACGGCTATCTGGTAGAAATTTCCGCAGAGTACACACAAGACTGCCAGGGAAAGGTAGAGCAGATCCTTCAGATGCAATAGCCTGGGCCGCTGTAACATGCGGAAACTCAAGGGTACAATAGTCATTGCATTTTCATGTTTATGCTGTTATAATATGTAGTAATGAATACTACATGTCAAGACACATAGATGAGAAAATCGGAGGACATTGATATGACCTATAAGATTATTGGAGACAGCTGTCTCGATCTGACAAGAGAGATGAGAAAGGATCCGAGATTTCAGACGATCCCCTTGACTTTACAGGTGGGAGATACCCAGGTCGTGGATGATGAAACCTTTGACCAGAAGAAGTTTATTGAGCTGGTAAAGGCCTGCCCGGAGTGCCCTAAGACAGCCTGCCCTTCTCCTGAAATGTTTAAAGAGGCTTATGAGGCAGCAGATGCAGAGGCCATATTTGTGATCACTCTGTCCAGCCATCTCAGCGGAAGCTATAATTCTGCAGCAGTGGCAAAGAAAATGTATGAGGAAGAAATGGAGGAGAGCGGAAGGAAGGGGCAGAGGAAAAAAATCGCCCTGATCGATTCTCTCTCTGCTTCCTCCGGGGAATTGAACCTGGCTCTGCTGATCCAAAGTCTCTGCGCATCAGGATTGGACTTTGAGGAGGTTGAAAAAAGGGCTTTGGAGTATCGGGATCAGATGCGCACTTATTTTGTCTTGGAAAGCCTGGACACTTTGCGCAAGAATGGACGTCTTTCCGGTCTTCAGGCATTTTTTGCAACAGCTCTTAACATCAAGCCAGTGATGGGAGCAGATTTTGGAGTGATCGTCAAGCTGGATCAGGCCAGAGGGATGAATAAGGGCCTTCAGCGCATGTGCGACATAGCGGCAAAAGAAAGAGGGGACAGTGAAGATAGGATTGCGGTAATCTGCCATGTAAATAACAGGGAACGGGCAGAACAGGTTAAGAGAGAGCTGGCTTCCCGGGTGAAATTTAAGGATATTGTGATTACGGAAGCGGCTGGAGTGGCCACAGTGTACGCCAACGAAGGAGGGATTATCCTGGCAATCTAGGGGAAAACAGGATCCTCCAGGGAAAAGGCAGGTTCACTCCAAGGCCAAAGGCGGCTCAGTTCGAGGCCAAAAGCAGTTTATATCAGAAAAAGGATTAAAAATTATATGAAACGATCAGTTTGGATCACAGCAGCTCTGATTGCAGGGCTGCTGTTAGTTGGTATAGCGGGATATTTTTTTTGGCACACCTCCCAAAATAAATATGTAAAGGCAGATTATATAGGTATGTCAGAAGCGATGGGAAATACCTTACCCGGCTCAGGGGAAGAAGGGTCTGCCAGTATGTCCCAGGAGGACTTATCCAGCAGCCCTCCTGAGAGTGAAAGGCTGGAAGGGGAGAGCTTTGCGGAAAAAGAAGGAGAGATTGGCGGTGAGAGCGATCCTGATTCCGGAGCTGTTTCAACTGGTGAAGAAGCAGGAGGCCCTGTCCGCCTGGTATTCGCCGGTGATATTTTGCTGTCTGACCATGTGCTGGGGGCATACAGCCAGGGAGGCGGCATTGGCGGCGTTTTGGATCCTGGTTTTTTGGGGGTCATAGAGGACAGTGATATTTTTATGGCTAATCAGGAATTTCCATTCAGCAGCAGGGGGCAGGCTGCGCCGGATAAGCAGTTTACCTTTCGCCTGCCTCCGGAAAAAGTATCTGTTTTTAAAGAACTGGGATTGGATATTGTTACATTGGCCAACAACCATGCTCTGGATTTTGGGACCGATGCTCTTTTGGATACCTGTGACACTCTGGATCAGGCAGAAATCCTTCATGTAGGGGCGGGCCGTAACATAGATGAGGCAAAGAAACCGGTCTTTTTGGAAAGCAAAGGGAAAAAAGTAGGATTTTTGGGGGCATCCCGGGTAATTCCAGTGGGTTCGTGGAATGCAGGGCAGAATACTCCGGGAATGCTGACTACCTATGACCCGTCTCTGCTGGTGGAGGAGATACACAAAGCCAGAGAAAAATGCGATTTTCTGGTGGTGTATGTCCATTGGGGGATCGAGAGGGATGAGAGACCCCAGGATTACCAGAGAAAGCTGGGACAGCAGTATATCGATGCGGGGGCAGATCTGGTGATCGGAAGCCACCCTCATGTCCTTCAGGGGTTTGAATACTATAAGGGAAAACCCATTGTCTACAGCCTGGGAAATTTTATTTTTGGAAGCAGTATACCTAAGGCGGCTCTATTGACTGTAGAGTGGGACGGAATGGATCAGGCTCTCAAGCTGTGGCCGGGAACCTCCTCTGCCGGTTATACCAGGATGCTCTTAGACGATGGGGAGAAAGCGGCGTTTTATCAGTACATGACCTCTATTTCGTATGGAGCAGAGGTGGGGCCGGATGGAAATATTTTCCCTGCCAGCTCTGCCGCTCCTTAAAACGGCGATGGAGGGTATTTAACACCAGACGTTTGTTTCCGCTCCACAGAGGAGCGATGAGCAGGGATTTTGGCCCATCTCCGGTGAGGCGGTGTATGGTGATGTCAGGGGGCAGGTGCTCCACACAGTCAATGACAAATTCAATATAATCCTCCATTGAGAATACGGGAAAGGGATCGCTCTGGTACAGCGCTGCCAGGTCGGTCCCTTTCAGTATGTGAAGGAGCTGGAGCTTGATGCCGTCAATGGGCTTTTGTGCCAGGTAGTCAATGGTTTCCAGCATTTGCTTTTTGGTTTCACCGGGAAGTCCCAGGATCACATGGACAATAACAGTAAGCCCTGCTTTTTTCAATCGGTCCAAGGCATCCTCAAAGACGGAAAGATCGTAACCGCGGCGGATCAGCTGAGCGGTCGGTTCGTGTATGGTCTGAAGGCCCAGTTCTATCCAGACAGGCTTCCGGTGATTCAACTGCTCCAAAAGACATATTTTTTCCGGTTCCAGGCAGTCGGGCCGTGTGCCGATGGAGAGAGCCATGATCTGGGGGTGGGAGACGGCCTGGCAAAACAGATCAGATAGATAAGGGACAGGGGCGTAGGTGTTGGTGTAGGACTGGAAGTAAGCAATATAAGCTCCGCGGTCCTTGCTGGATAATTTTCCCTCTATCCGTTTTTTTGCCTCATCAATCTGGGCATCCAGGGAAGAACAGCGGGGGACGGCAAAGTCGCCGGAGCCGCCTTCGCTGCAGAAAATACATCCCCCAAAACCGACGGTTCCATCGCGGTTGGGGCAGCTCATCCCCCCATCCAGAGATAGTTTATAGAGTTTTCGGCCAAACTGGCAGCGCATCTCCCAGTCAAGGGAGTGGTAAGGTTTTCCGTTCCAATCCATGGGAATCCTCCTGAAAAGTGATCTGGCGATATTATACCATAGCTTCGCTATGGCCCCTCCGGGGGATGCGCACCATTTGCAATGGAGATTTCCTCGCTGTCGCTTGGAGCAAATGGGCGCGGTATAATATGCGCCTCTGGCGATATTATACCATCTCGACGATCGTCTCGATGGTTTTCTCGTCAAATGTCTGTTCGTGCAAGCACGACAGCCATTTTTCTCGTTATTATACCATGTTTTACATCAGAGAAAAACATCGGAACACAGTAAAATATTGTATTGTTGATTGAGGCTGTTCTGTGATACACTGGGATCAAAGGACTAGGAAATCCAGTTTTAAAAGGAGTGGCAGATATGAAGGCAAATGAGGTATCAAAACAGATTTTGGGGGCGAAGGGACGTTCTCTGATGGCTCAGCTTTATGGGGAAGATCATGTTCAGGAGAACATCAGGCGTTATGAGGAGGTTCTTCAGGGATATGAAAAGATGTTTGGGGGAGACGGCGATGTGCTGCTCTTTTCCTCTCCCGGAAGGACGGAGATCAGCGGAAACCACACCGACCATAACCACGGAAAGGTGCTGGCCGGAAGCATCAATCTGGACTGTGTAGGCGCTGCGGGAATCAATGACTCCAATCAGGTTCACATTGTCAGCGAGACTTACCATCAGGATTTTACCATTGACTTAAATCACCTGGAGCCCAGCGAGAAAAAGGCGGGGACAGTGGATCTGGTAAAAGGGCTTTTACAGGGTTTTAAGGATTCAGGATACAGTGTGGGAGGATTTAACGCCTACATCACCAGCAATGTGATCAGCGCTGCGGGAGTGAGCTCCTCCGCTTCCTTTGAGATGCTTTTATGCTCTATGTTAAATACCTTTTTTAATGAGGGACGTATGAGCAATGTGGCTTATGCTCACATAGGAAAGTTTGCGGAAAATCATTACTGGGACAAGGCTTCCGGGCTTTTAGATCAGATGGCCTGTGCAGTGGGTGGTCTGATTACCATTGATTTTGTGGAACCCCTGACACCAAAGGTGGAGAAGATTGATTTTGATTTCAGCTCCCAGGGACACAGCCTGATCATTGTCCAGACGGGAAAAGGGCATGCGGATCTCAGTGAGGATTATTCTTCTGTTCCAAATGAAATGAAGATGGTGGCGAAATATTTTGGGAAGGAAGTGCTGGCAGAGGTGTCAGAGCAGCAGGTGCTTCAGCAGCTGCCTCAGGTGCGGGCATTTGCAGGAGACCGTTCCGTCCTGCGCGCCCTTCATTTCTTTGAGGAGAACAAGAGGGTGGAGGCAGAGGTAAAGGCTTTGAAGGAAAACCGCTTCCAGGATTTCCTGTTTAACATTACCGCTTCTGGAAATTCATCCTGGAAATGGCTTCAGAACTGTTTTACGAACAGTAATTACCAGGAACAGGGCATCACAGTGACTTTGGCTCTCACGGAGCTGTTTATCGCTGAAAAACAGAAAGGCGCCTGCCGGGTTCACGGAGGCGGTTTTGCAGGTGTGATCATGGCTATGCTGCCCAATGAGCTGGTGGACGAATATATTGGATACATTGAAGCATGCACAGGAAAAGGAAGTGCTTACCGTATGAGCATACGGCCTTATGGGGCCATCTGTGTCAGTGAGATGATCTAGGAAACGATCTGGATCAATCTTGGCAGCAGCGTCTGCCTGTTTATTGACCGTATATTGTTTGCGCAGACAAAAATGGAGTTTTCCTTCTGGAATGAACCAGACAGGAATCCTCCATTTTTTGTGCGGCCAGATCGTTTCAGTATATGGCGACGGCCGAAAGAACCTTTTTATTTTCTGTGATAGGAATCAAGAAGCTGGTTTTTAATGTGCCACAGCTCATTGGACAGATCCACGTGGACGGTATGGGGGTTCATGAGACGTTTGGATTCCTCCCACAGCGTGTCCAGCTCCTGGCGGCAGTAAGCCTGAATATCCATAACCTTGGGAGATTGGTAAACGCACTGGCCGTCTTTGAAAATGGGAACCATCAGCTCCCGCATGGTGTAGGAGCCAGGGGACAGCATAGTCTTTTTCCATGTTTCAATCGGATCAAACAGAAGCAGGGAATTATTGGTGTTAAATTCTTCCCCGACCAGACAGATCAAATCAGCGATGATCTTGCCAGTCTCCTTATCATAAATTCTCTGTATGGTTTTATTTCCTGGGTTTGTGATCTTTTCCGCATTCTCTGACAGCTTGATTTTGGGAATGAACTGTCCGCTGGATTTGTCTAATACAGCAGCTAGTTTGTACACACCGCCGAAGGAAGGACAGTCTTTGGCGGTGATCAGATTGGTTCCCACGCCCCAGGAATTGATGGCGGCCCCTTGGATCTTCAGGGAATTAATGAGATTTTCGTCCAGGTCGTTGGAAGCAGAGATCACCGCATCTGGGAATCCTGCCTCATCCAGCATTTTTTTTGCTTTTTTGGATAGATAAGCCAGATCTCCGCTGTCCAGACGGATACCATAGAAGGTAAGAGGGATCCCAGCCTCGCGCATCTCCTTAAATACCTGGATGGCGTTGGGGATGCCGGAGCCTAAGGTATCATAAGTGTCAACCAGAAGGATGCAGGCAGAGGGGTAGAGCTTTGCGTAAGTCCGAAAAGCAGTCAGCTCGTCCGGGAAGCTCATGATCCAGCTGTGGGCATGGGTTCCCTTTACGGGGACATCAAACATTTTTCCGCAGAGCACGTTGGATGTACCAATACATCCGGCGATCATAGCCGCTCTTGCCCCGTAGGTTCCTGCATCCGGCCCCTGCGCACGCCGGAGTCCAAATTCCATAACCCCATCGCCTTTGGCTGCATATACGATGCGCTCCGTTTTGGTGGCGATCAGGCTCTGGTGATTGATGATGTTCAGAAGGGCGGTCTCCACCAGCTGGGCCTGCATGATGGGAGCGATGACCTTTACCAGAGGTTCTCTTGGGAATACCACAGTTCCCTCAGGAATGGCATAAATATCGCCGGTGAAATGAAAATCGCGGAGATATTCCAGAAAATCTTCCCCAAAGATATGAAGGTTTCTCAGATATTCAATATCACTGTCATCAAAGTGGAGATTGTTAATATACTCGATCACCTGCTCCAGCCCGGCGCAGATGGCAAAACCGTTGCCGTGGGGATTGTTCCGGTAGAACATATCAAAAACTACGGTTTCATTCGCATCTTTTTCTTTAAAATATCCCTGCATCATGGTAAGCTCGTACAGGTCTGTCAGTAATGTGAGATTTCTCTGCTCCATATGATTTCCTCCTGGCGCGGCCGCGCTGCAAAAAGGGAGGGCAGCAGGATTTTGGAAGGCCGTGCAAATTTGGTTGTTAGTATAACACAAATTTTACAAAAGGCAAAGAAAACGTTAAAAAAATAACAATTAAACAAAAGGATTCCTTCATGGGAAAGCTTATACGCCAGGGTTTTCTTGTCCGAACCTTTTGCAGCATCATGCATAAAATAATAAAAAAGACAAGATAGGGAATGGAGCAGGATCGTGCAAAATACAGCTTGCAATTACCAGATTGATTACTCAGCCGTTCCGGGAGAACCGGTTTTTCCGTTTGTTATTTCATTGAATACAGAGGAATCTGTCTTGAATCCCCAGGAAGGGCAGAAACAGAGATTTTGTTATGAGATACAAGGGGTAGGGCAGGATACACCTCAGTATGCAGATCTGTCCCAGTTTCTTTTTGGGATCTGCGGCAGCATTACAAGGGGAGATCTATCTGATATTTCTGTGTCAGTCAATGGGGATCCCCAGAATATTGTGTGGGGGCAGAATGTAGAGATCGTCCTTCCAGGCGGATCAGATAGCCCTTCAGGATGCTCGGGCCTGAAGTTTAATTTTCCTGTAAATAAAGAGACGGGTACTGTGACTGTGTGTTATTCTCTTAATACCCCCTATCAGATCGGGCCGGTAAAGGTCTGCCTTTATGGAGCCGGGGCAGCCGCCTCCGGGCTTTCTGTATGCGGCCCGGTGTGCGGCAGGGAGACGGCCTGTGAATCTGTTTTTTATCAGCGAGAAACAGTGAGTGTCCCTGTCTATGTGGCTCCTTTTGCGCAAACGGGAGCTCCAAGGGTCAGCTGCTGCGGCGCTCCCACTGTGTTGGCGGAGCCGGGACGGTATGGAACACTGCCTTCCTGTGTTTTCACCGTTACCCAGGCTCTTTGCATCGAGGTTCCCATTTCTTTTGGAGCTGTGGTAGAGACAGGGGAAACCTCTGTCCAATGCGGGAATGCGGCGGAAACAGGATGCGGATGTGGGGAAGGGAGACGGAGAGGATAAGGGGAAAGAATAAAGAAGGATAACGAGTGACATGTAAAAAACAGAAATGGCCAGCCAGGGATATTAGAATGGCCATTTCTGTTCTCCCCTTAATCCAAATGAAACAGCAGCCTGAGATCGGTGGAGACAGGGCTGTTGTCCGGGTTGGTTTCCATAATATCGGCCATAAAATCCCACCATTTTCGGTTGATGGCAGTATCAGCGCCTTTGGCCCAGAGTGCTTCATCTTCAATTTCAATGTAACCAAAAAGAGTTAAGGTTTCACGATCCAGAAAAATGGAGTAATTTTTCCCTCCATGGCTGTGGATCATTTCTTTCATCTCAGGCCACAGCTCATTGTGACGTTTTTCGTATTCTTCTTCGCACCCTGGATACAGTTTCATTTTAAATGATTTGTACATAATATTCGCTCTCCTTTTTTTGCGGTTTATCCATGCATCTTCCTTCATTGATCATTATACTGCTTTTTCATGATTTTCCAAGGCTATTGTGATAAGATCACAGAAAAGGAAAGAAGGATCTGTTATGATATATCCATAAAATGATGTCAGGGTCTCAAGTTCAAAAGTCCTCCTGCAAGCAAGCTTGTGTCGGATTCATGAACTTTTGATCTCGGTATCATAAAATATTGGAGCACAGGGAGGTCATAGCGGTGGAATTGAGGGTGAGTCAGGATGGCAGGATGGAGCAAAAGACAGAGATCGTGAAAAAGGTAGAGATCGTGAAAAAGGTAGAGATCGTGAAAAAGTCAGAGATTGTGAAAAAGATAGAGGCTGTGGAAAAGTCAGGGACAAAGAAAAAAGCAGAGGCTGTGAGACGGCGGAGAAAAGCCTTTGTAGATGGAACGCTGTGTGTTGCCTGCGGCTGCTGTGTAAAGGTGTGTCCGAAAAATGCCATTGAAATATGGAAGGGGACAGAGGCAAGAGTCCACGAAGAACAATGTGTGGGATGCGGGAAATGCGCCAGGGAATGTCCTGCTTCCGTTATTGAAATACGGGAGGTAGAACAACAATGAAAAAGAGGTGGTATGATTATCTTTGGATCCTGTCAGCGTCTTACCTGATATTGGGATTTTTTAATATTCTGTTTGCATGGCTGGGGCTGATCTGCTTTTTTGTCCCTTTGGGAATTGCGATTTTTAAAGGAAGTAAAGGATACTGCAGCCGTTACTGCGGCAGAGGGCAGCTATTTGGGATGTTAGGGGGCCGTTTTGGATTGTCCAGAAAGAGGGATATTCCTCTTTGGATGAAAAGTAAGTGGTTTCGCTATGGTTTTTTAGCCTTTTTCTTAATCATGTTCCTGCAAATGCTGTGGAATACATGGCTGGTATTTTCTGGTGTCAAGGAGCTGAGCCAGGTTGTGACAGTGCTGTGGACATGGAGACTGCCTTGGAACTGGGCCTATCATGGGACTGCACTCCAACCCGGAGCCGTTCAGTTTGCCTTTGGATTTTACAGCGTGATGCTGACCTCTACGATCCTGGGGCTGATCACCATGGTTCTGTTTAAGCCGCGAAGCTGGTGCGTATATTGTCCCATGGGAACCATGACTCAGATGATCTGCAGAGCGAAAAGCAGGAAAGACAGATCGTTTTCCTGAATTAGTTTTCCTGAATTAGTTTTCCTAAGTTAGTTTTCCTGAATTAGTTTTCCTAAGTTAGTTTTCCTGAAAGTCGGATAATTTTTGGAAGTCTGTAATCTCAATAACACCGCGGCTCAGTTTAATACACCCTTCCTCCTTTAAATAGCGCAGCAGCCGTGTGATCACCTCACGATGAGTTCCCAGGTGGTTGGCAATGGCTTCATGGGTCAGCTTTAGACGGTTGGTTCCCTCTACGGCAGACTCCTCGATTAAAAAGGAGGCAACCCGTTTGTCCAGGCTTTTCCACATGATCTGCTCTATGAGCCACATCACATCTGTAAAGCGGGATGCCATGATCTCATTGGTAAAATTGGAAACAGGGGCGGACTCCTCCATGATCTGCTTATAGACTTCAGCAGGGATCACCCAGAGTTCCGTGTCCTTTTCCGCTTCGATGATTATTTCAAACTGAATGGAACGGAGCATACAGGAGGCAGAGAGCAGGCAGAGATCCCGGTCAAAAAGGCGGTATATCGTAATTTCCCGTCCTTCATCGGAAAGAATGTAGGCTCTCAGCTGTCCTTTTTGTATCAGAAGCAGGCCGGTGCAGTCAGCACTTCCGCTGTGGATAACCGTTCCTTTGTTCACGGTACGGCTTATGAGGCTGCCGGCGATTTTGGATTGCTGTACTTTGGTCAGTTTATCCCATACGGGAAAGTAGTAGGAAAATTCCATGAATGTTCCTCCTCCTTTAGGATATATGTTGGCAGGTACTATACAGTCAGGAATCGGTGTCTTCTGTCAGTATACCATAGAGAAAAAAGGAGGACAAGAGGCGCCGGGCGTTGGAAGCTTCCCATGGCGGAACGGATACAAAAAGCGAAAAACCAGGACTTTTCCAGGTTGACATTTTTCATAGCTGTCATTATAATAAAAAGGACTGAAAAAGCTGTGAGGGAGACAGTAGGCCTGCAGGAACGCTTCAGAGAGCTGGTGGTTGGTGAAAACCAGCGCAAGTAGGGCAGGGTGAAGATCACTCCGGAGCTGTCCGGCTGAAGGGGCGTGTCTTTTTAGTAAGCTGGGACGTATTTCCTGCGTTAAGGGGACTCATATGATGGTATGAAGAAATAGGTGGTGAAACGAGGCAGATAGATGGCTTTCGTCCTGTTTGGGGCGAAAGCCTTTTTTAGTCCTATGGGAAACCTCATTTCTGCATGGCTAAAAACAATCAATACGAATGGAGGCAAATGCTATGTACGACAAAGTACCCAAAGACCTAAAGTTTGTGGAACGGGAGAAAGAAGTAGAAAAATTTTGGGAAACAGAGCATATCTTTGAAAAAAGCATCAAGATGAGGGAGGGCTGCCAGCCTTACGTGTTCTATGACGGGCCGCCGACAGCAAATGGAAAACCTCACATTGGACATGTGGAAACCCGTGTATTTAAGGATATGATCCCCAGATACAGAACCATGAAGGGATACATGGTTCCGAGAAAGGCTGGCTGGGATACCCACGGACTTCCTGTTGAGCTGGAGGTGGAGAAAAAGCTGGGCTTAGACGGAAAGGATCAGATCGAGAAGTACGGTTTGGAGCCTTTTATCAAGGAATGTAAGGAAAGCGTCTGGAAGTACAAGGGAATGTGGGAGGATTTCTCCAGCACAGTAGGTTTCTGGGCAGATATGGATCATCCCTACATTACGTATGACAACAATTTCATCGAGTCCGAGTGGTGGGCATTAAAGCAGATCTGGGACAAAGGCCTTTTATATAAGGGCTTTAAGGTTGTCCCCTACTGCCCGCGATGCGGAACACCTCTGTCCTCTCATGAGGTGGCTCAGGGATATAAGGATGTAAAGGAGCGCTCTGCCATTGCCCGTTTTAAGGTAAAGGGAGAGGAGGCCTATATTCTGGCATGGACGACTACGCCCTGGACCCTTCCCAGCAACGTGGCTCTCTGTGTGAATCCAAATGAGGACTATGTAAAGGTAAAGACCGGGGATGGTTATACCTATTATCTTGCTCAGGCTCTGGTGGAGCAGGTTCTGGGCGAGGATGTGGAGATCCTGGAGACTTATAAGGGCAAGGATCTGGAATTTAAGGAGTATGAGCCTCTGTACGACTGCTCAAAGCCATACTGTGAGAAACAGCATAAAAAGGGACATTACGTTGTCTGTGATACCTATGTAACATTGACCGATGGTACTGGAATCGTACACATCGCTCCCGCTTTCGGTGAGGACGATGCTGCAGTAGGCCGCAAATACGACCTCCCATTTGTGCAGCTGGTAGATGCAAAAGGTGATATGACAGAGGATACTCCCTTTGCTGGAAAGTTTGTAAAAGATGCGGATCCCCTTGTATTAAAGGATCTGGAAGAGAGAGGACTTCTGTTCTCCGCTCCTAATTTTGAGCACAGCTATCCTCACTGCTGGCGCTGCGGAACTCCTTTGATCTATTATGCGAGAGAGTCCTGGTTCATTAAGATGACAGCCGTTAAAGATGACCTGATCCGCAACAACAACACCGTCAACTGGGTTCCCGATTCCATCGGAAAGGGACGATTCGGCGATTGGCTGGAGAATATTCAGGATTGGGGAATTTCCAGAAACAGATACTGGGGTACGCCTCTCAATATCTGGGAGTGCGAGGGCTGCGGCCATCAGCATTCGGTGGGAAGCATCGAGGAATTAAAGAGCCTTTCTGACAACTGCCCGGATGAGATCGAGCTTCACCGTCCCTACATTGATGCAGTGACCATAAAGTGTCCTCACTGCGGCGGTGTGATGAAGCGTGTGCCGGAGGTAATCGACTGCTGGTTTGACTCCGGAGCCATGCCTTTTGCCCAGCATCATTATCCATTTGAGAATAAGGAACTGTTTGAGTCCCAGTTCCCGGCACAGTTTATCTCTGAGGCAGTGGATCAGACCAGAGGATGGTTCTACTCCCTCCTTGCAGAGTCTACTCTGCTCTTTAACAAAGCGCCTTATGAGAACGTGGTTGTCCAGGGCCTTGTATTAGATGAAAATGGACAGAAAATGAGTAAATCCAAGGGAAATGCAGTTGATCCTTTTGAGGCACTTTCAACCCATGGTGCAGACGCTATCCATTGGTTCTTCTATACCTGCAGCGCCCCATGGCTTCCAAAAAGATACCAGGATAAGGCAGTGACCGAAGGCCAGAACAAGTTTATGGGAACCCTGTGGAATACCTATGCTTTCTGGGTGCTCTATGCGGACATTGACAATTTTGACCCAACCAAGTATGAGCTGGAGTACGATAAGCTTCCGGTTATGGACCGCTGGACCTTATCCAAGATGAACTCTATGGTAAAGACGGTGGATAACAGCCTGATGAATTACCAGATCCCGGAAGCTGCCAGAGCCCTTCAGGAGTTTGTGGATGATCTGAGCAACTGGTACGTGCGCCGCAGCCGCGAGCGTTTCTGGGCAAAGGGAATGGAGCAGGATAAGATTAATGCCTTTATGACATTGTATACGGCTCTTGTGACCGTTGCTAAGACCGCAGCGCCTATGATTCCGTTTATGACGGAGCAGATCTACCAGAACATTGTGCGCCGCGTGGACGCCAATGCGCCGGAGAGCGTACATCTGTGCGACTTCCCAGTGGTAAAAGAGGAGTGGATCGACGAGCAGCTGGAATCTGACATGGACGAAGTATTAAAGGTAGTCGTAATGGGCCGTGCTGCCAGAAACACAGCGAATATCAAGAACCGTCAGCCGATTGGGCAGATGTATGTGAAGGCGGATCACGCTTTGTCTGAGTTCTATGTGGAGATCATCGAGGAAGAACTGAATGTGAAAAAAGTAATCTTCTCTGATGATGTGAGGGCATTTACCTCCTATACCTTTAAGCCTCAGTTAAAGACCGTCGGGCCGAAATACGGAAAGCTTTTAAATAAGATCCGCCAGGCACTTACAGAGTTAGATGGAAGCGCAGCCATGGACACTCTGAATGAAAAGGGAGAGCTGACCTTTGATTTTGACGGACAGGAGGTTGTGCTGACGAAGGAAGACCTTCTCATCGATGTATCCCAGAAGGACGGATATGTTACAGAGGAGGATAATACAGTTACAGTTGTCTTAGACACCAATCTGACGCCGGAACTGATCGAGGAGGGCTTTGTCCGCGAACTGATCAGCAAGATCCAGACCATGAGAAAGGAAGCTGGATTTGAGGTTATGGATCACATCACAGTGTACCAGGATGGAAACGACCGCATTGCAGAGCTGATGAAAGCCCATGCAGATGAGATCAAGTCCGAGGTTATGGCAGACCATATTCACCTGGGAGCTATGGACGGCTTTGTCAAGGAGTGGAATATCAACGGAGAACAAGTGATTTTGGGTGTAAAGAAAAATATGTATATGGAGGATAATCCTAATGAATAAGGGATTTGATAAAGAAACCTTCAAGCGCACGGTGGTGGACAATGTAAAGAATATGTTCCGCCGTACCATCGACGAGGCTACTCCACAGCAGGTATTTCAGGCAGTTGCCTATGCAGTTAAGGATGTGATCATTGACGAGTGGATCGCTACCCATAAGGAATATGAGAAGAAGGATGTAAAGACCGTTTACTATCTGTCCATGGAGTTTCTTATGGGGCGCGCCCTGGGAAATAATATCATCAATATCTGTGCCAGAGATGAGATAAAAGAGGTTTTGGATGAGCTGGGCTTTGACTTAAATGTGATCGAGGATCAGGAACCAGATGCAGCTTTGGGAAACGGCGGACTTGGCCGTTTGGCAGCCTGCTTTTTGGATTCTCTGGCTACTCTGGGATACCCGGCTTACGGCTGCGGCATCCGCTACCGCTATGGAATGTTTAAGCAGAAGATCGAGAATGGCTATCAGGTGGAGATCCCGGACAACTGGTTAAAGGACGGAAATCCCTTTGAGATCCGCCGCCCAGAGTATGCGGAGGAGGTTAAATTCGGGGGATATGTGCGTATTGAGAACCGCAATGGAGTCAACCATTTTGTACAGGACGGTTATCAGTCTGTCCGTGCTGTTCCCTATGACCTTCCGGTGATCGGCTATGGAAACAATGTGGTCAACACCCTTAGGATCTGGGATGCAGAGCCGATCAATACCTTCAACCTGGATTCCTTTGACCGGGGCGATTATCAGAAAGCGGTGGAGCAGGAAAACCTGGCAAAGACCATTGTGGAAGTTCTTTACCCCAATGATAACCATTATGCAGGCAAAGAGCTGCGCTTAAAGCAGCAGTATTTCTTTATTTCTGCCAGCGTCCAGAGGGCAGTGAAGAAGTATAAGGAAAAGCATGATGACATTCGGAAATTCCACGAAAAAGTAGTGTTCCAGTTAAATGATACCCATCCAACGGTGGCAATACCGGAGCTTATGCGTATCCTTCTTGATGAGGAGGGGCTGACCTGGGATGAGGCGTGGGAGGTGACTACCAAGACCTGTGCTTACACCAACCATACGATCATGTCTGAAGCATTGGAGAAATGGCCCATTGAGCTTTTCTCACGCCTGCTTCCGCGTATCTATCAGATCGTGGAGGAGATCAACCGCAGATTTCAGAATAGGATCCAGTCTCTCTATCCGGGCAACCAGGAGAAGCTGCGCAAAATGTCTATTATCTATGACGGACAGGTGAAGATGGCCTATATGGCCATTGCGGCCAGCTTTTCGGTCAACGGCGTGGCAAGACTTCACACAGAGATCCTAAAAAATCAGGAATTAAAGGATTTCTATGAGATGATGCCGGAGAAATTTAATAATAAGACTAACGGGATCACTCAGAGACGGTTCCTGCTCCATGGAAATCCGCTGCTGGCTGACTGGGTTACCTCCAAGATCGGGAATGAGTGGATCACAGACCTGCCTCATATTAAAAGGCTGGATATTTACGCAGACGATGAGCGCTGCCAGCAGGAATTTTTAAATATCAAATACCAGAATAAGCTTCGTCTGGCAAAATACATCAAGGAACACAACGGCATCGACGTAGATCCCAGATCTATTTTCGATGTACAGGTAAAGCGTCTTCACGAGTACAAGCGTCAGCTGATGAACATTCTCCATGTAATGTATCTGTATAATCAGTTAAAGGATAATCCTAACATGGATATGATTCCCAGAACCTTTATTTTCGGTGCAAAGGCGGCTGCCGGCTACAAGAGGGCAAAGCTTACCATCAAGCTGATCAACTCGGTGGCAGATGTGATCAATAATGATAAATCCATTGGCGGCAAGATCAAGGTGGTATTCATTGAGGATTACCGTGTATCCAATGCAGAACTGATCTTCGCGGCAGCAGATGTCAGCGAGCAGATTTCTACGGCCAGCAAGGAGGCATCAGGAACCGGAAACATGAAATTTATGCTGAACGGAGCTCTGACCCTGGGAACGATGGACGGAGCCAATGTGGAGATCGTAGAGGAGGTAGGGCAGGAAAATGCCTTTATCTTCGGTATGTCCTCCGACGAGGTCATCGGCTATGAGAACCATGGCGGCTATTATCCAATGGATATATTCAATAATGACCAGGAGATCCGCCGGGTGCTTATGCAGCTGATCAATGGCTACTATGCGCCGGATGACCCGGAGCGGTTCAGGGATATTTATAACTCTCTGTTAAACACAAAGAGCAGTGACCGGGCAGATACTTATTTTATTTTAAAGGATTTCCGCTCCTATGCCCAGGCTCATGAGCGGGTGGATCAGGCGTACCGCGATGAATCATGGTGGGCAAAGGCAGCGATCCTGAATGTGGCACATTCCGGAAAGTTTACCTCGGATCGTACCATTGAGGAGTATGTAAGAGATATTTGGCATTTGACTAAAGTGACAGTAGAAATGGAGTAACTATGTGGCCCCAGGGCGCATGGCTGAGAAATGGGATATGCTGCTCCGGCTCTGGAGAACGAGGGCCGGAGCAGCTGTCTATAGACAGTTACAGATATAGGGAGGAAAGACATGAAGATACGTGATATACTGGCAGAGAAAAAACCTACCCTGTCATTTGAGGTATTCCCTCCTAAGACAGAGGATACCTATGAATCAGTGGAAAAAGCAGCTGTGGAGATCGCAAAGCTGGATCCGGCGTTTATGAGCGTTACATATGGGGCAGGAGGAGGAACTAGCGATTATACGGTGAAAATTGCCTCATCCATCCAATCTTACGGAGTGACGCCTTTGGCTCATCTGACCTGCGTTTCCTCTACCAGGGAAAAGGTGGCTCATGTGCTGGGGGAGTTAAAGGAAAAAGGGATTGAAAATGTACTTGCCCTGCGTGGGGATATGCCAAAGGATGGGATAACGCCGGGGCAGTATCATTATGCACCGGAGCTGATCCATGAGATCAAGGAGGCAGGGGATTTCTGTATCGGAGCCGCCTGTTACCCTGAGGGTCATGTGGAGTCGGCCAACAAATCCGTTGATATGGATTATCTAAAACAGAAGGTGGAGGCTGGCTGTGACTTTGTCACCACCCAGATGTTTTTTGACAACAGCATCCTGTACAGCTATCTGTACCGCATACGGGAAAAAGGCATTACCGTTCCGGTGATCGCCGGTATTATGCCAGTGACAAACGCTAAGCAGATCAAGCGCATTATCCAGA
>CABQJX010000049.1 GCA_902464595.1 uncultured Lachnoclostridium sp.
TCATACCAGAAAAAGGGGATTTGTTCACAATTTATTTACTCATGCGTTTGTCCTGGGCATAAGCCGGTCATGCAGGGATAGCCTCCTGCATCTGATGATGACAGGCTGAAAAGGTGGTGGAAACATATGGCTCAGATGCTGACAGCGAAGCAGGTGTCTGAACTGAAAGGATGTAGTTATCGGTATATAAAAAGGATTATCCAAGAAGGAAAATTAAGTGCTGTAGAAACGGTCAATGAGAAAAACAGAAAGACCTATTTAGTTCCTTTAGATGCACTGGATGAGGAGCTGCAGCACAAATGGTATCAGATAATGAAAGAGAATCCGCCGGAGGATATCACCAAACTTTCAGAATCCGAACAGGAGAATGCTGCTGCAGATACATTTTCTGAAGAGGAGCGAAAAGAGATTGATTTCTGGATTGATCTGGTAAGCCGCTGGCAGGAGTACCGGAAGATGCCGGGAGTTACTTCCATGGCGGATGTGGATCAGAAGTTTGTCACCTTCTGCAGTCTGGAGTATCCGGATCGAAGGATCTCCATAGATACTCTTTACCGGAAGTGGAAAGCCGTCAAGGAAAACGACCTGAAGGGGCTTGTGGATCAGCGCGGCAAATGGCGGAAGGGAAAAAGCTCTATTGATGAAACCGTATGGCAGGCTTTCCTGTACTACTACTTGGATGAAGCACAGCATCCGATCCAGAAATGTCTGGAGTATACCAAGATGTGGGCGCAGGAATTGCGCCCGGATCTATATGCCGATATTCCAAGCTACTCTGCATTTTACAGGAAGCTGGCCAGCGTCCCGGAGGGCGTAAAGGTTCTGGGGCGTGAAGGACACAAAGCCTATAATGACCGCTGTGCCCCATATATCCGCAGGATCTATGATGATATGGCCAGCAATGAGTGGTGGATCGCAGATAACCATACCTTTGATGTGATGGTGAAAGATAAAGATGGAAAACTTCACAGGCCGTACCTGACAGCTTTTCTGGACGCCAGAAGCGGTATATTTACAGGCTTCTATGTTACGTATAATCCAAGTTCAGAAGCAACGCTGATCGCCCTCAGACGGGGAATCTTGGAATATGGTATCCCAGATAATATTTATGTAGATAATGGACGTGAGTTCCTGACCTTTGATATTGGAGGTCTGGGACACAGGAAGAAAAAGCCTAAGGATGGAATGGAACTGTTTGAGCCTCCAGGTGTATTTAAGCGGCTGGGCATCAACATGACCAACGCCATTGTCCGGAATGCGAAAGCTAAGATCATTGAACGGCGGTTCCGTGATGTGAAGGATTCTCTTTCCAGGCTGTTTAACACCTATACAGGCGGAAATGTGGTAGAGAAGCCCGAACGGCTGAAAACGGTATTGAAAAAGGATGCCATCTATACGGATGATGAGTTCAATGAGTATGTGGAAGCAGTTATAAAATACTATTTCAACATGATGCCTTATAACGGGGCAGTGGAAGCGGACAAGGGAAAAGCAAAGCAGGACATATTTAATGAGTACCTTTACAAAAAGAGGACAGCCTCAGAGGAAGATCTGAACCTGATGCTGATGCGGAGCGGCCGCCCGCAGAAGGTAGGCCGCAGGGGAGTCCATCTGGATATTGCCGGAGGCCGGATTGATTATTGGAATGATGAGTTTGTTCATCTGATGTTTGGAAAACAGGTATATTTCCGTTATGACCCAGACAATTTAAGCCAGATCCGGATCTATGATCTGGAAGACCGCTATCTGATGAGTGTACCGGCAGACAATCAGGCTGTTCTTTCCTATGGGGCAAGCAAGGAAGAAGTGAAGACTGCCATGGCAAAGACCAGGCGTTTGGAAAAGATTGCAGAAGAATACAAAAGGAACGCTGTCATTGCAGAAGCTGACCGTATTACTACAATGGATCTGGTGCTCCGGGAGGCACAGAGAAATAAAGAGAATTATAAAGGGAAGCCCAATCCCAAGGTGCTGGAAGTCCAAAGGGCAGACGAGGAACCAGCATTCCGTAAGGTAGTTGGAGGGGCTGACCTTGATACAATGATACAAAGCGCAGCCAGAAGGCAAGGAGGTAAATGATGAGTAAACAGTACAATGCAGAGCTTCAGGAGAAGCTGGAAAATTATCTGAAAAATGAGGGACTGAGCCAGGCAAAAGCGGCCCCGATCATCGGGGTTAGTGAGGCAGTATTGAGCCAGTACCGCAGGAGCATCTATGAAAAGGGCGATATTTCCGGGGTGGAAAAGAAACTGGAGGAGTTCTTCCGGATCAAGGAAGAGCAGGCAGAGAATGTAAAGAAGGCAGAGCCGTTCAAGGCATCCCAGGGCTATGTGGAAACATCTATTTCTGAAAGTGCCTATAAGCTGATCCGTTACTGCCAGCTGGAAAAGGGGATCGTGGTGATAGATGGGGATGCCGGGATCGGGAAGACCAAGGCTGCGGCTAAGTTCCTCCAGGACAATCCGGCCACAGCAGTGTACATAAAAGCAGCCCCTAGTGCCAGCTCTGTCCGCAGCCTGCTGAAAATGATCGCAAAAGCCCTTAAGATGCCGGAGAACCAGCGGACAGAGGATCTGTCCCTCTCCATACAGGAGAAGCTGAGAAATACAGACAAGGTACTAATCATAGATGAGGCCCAGAACCTGAAGTTCCTGGCTCTGGAGGAGATCCGGGCATGGGTGGACGAAGATCCATTTACCGGAAAGCCTGGGATCGGCATTGTACTGATTGGAAATGACGAAGTGTACAACAAGATGCTTGGAAAGCAGGAGGCGATCTTCTCCCAGCAGTTTAACCGTACAAGGCTTCATGGAAGATACCGGACGGTGGATGTGAAAAAGGAGGATGTTTCCAAGCTCTTCCCGGTGCTGGAGGAAAGGAATATGCAGCAGGAACTGAATTACCTGTATAACATCAGCCACAGCAAATGGGGCATCCGGGGAATGGTAAACGTGTTCAATAATGCGGTCAACAATGAAGATATATCCCTGGGAGGGCTTCAGAAGATGGCCAATACCATGGGGATCTTATTTTTATAAAAATCATACGGAGGTAAATGGAATGAAGTACATGAATGGAAAAGCAAAGATGCTGGTGGAAGGGATCGTACTGGGAACAGGTACAATGGGAATGATTGCAGTGCTGATCGCTGAAGGACGGATCGGGCGTCTGGGGCTTCTGGCAGTAGCGCTTCTGATCGGGCTGTCTGGTGTCAGTGGCTGGATACTGGGAGTGCAGATGCGGGCCAAGCTGGACCGTGACCGCATCTGGATCCAGGGATACCGGGCAGGCCGGACTGGGGAAATGGTTCAGAAAGAGGAAATCAGGATTGGGATCATTACCCAGAAATAAAGGGAGGCGGGGCCTCCCGCCTTAATGCAGCCGCCTACGGGTGCTGGTCGCAAGCCCAGAAAAATGCAGAGCGGGGTGGAATTAGACAATGGAGAAAGGAGGGGGAAGCGTGGGACAGAAAAAGAATCCTTCTGAACAGCTGGAGGAGTTCCTTGGATGGGTCGCTGAATGTGAGAAGGAATATAATACGGCAGCCGAGACAGTGCGCAGGGAGGATATAAGGCTTCAGGATCTTCTGCATGAACTGGAATTTTCCCAGGATTATAAGGAACGGAACCATACAGCCGGAAAGCTTAAGGATAGCCGGAAAAACAGGCGGGTGGCTAAGGATATTGTCAAGCGCAATGAACTGGTTGTGAAGTTCTTTGATGAGCAGTCCAGCCGGGGGATGCTTAAGCGGATGAGGCAGTTAGTAGACCGGCAGAAGTCAGAAGAAAAATATCTGGATGGAAAGAGGATTTACAAACCAAGAGCTGGTGATGGGAGCTGATTAAAATGGCAGGAAAAAGACTGACAGTACGGGAAAAGGCGGAGAAAAAGCGTCTGAAGAAGGAATTGCAGAAACAGGGTGTGATCCCTCTGGATAAAAAGAGACTGAACAGGAAACGTTTTGCGAAAGAAACCCAGATGGAATTCAGCCAGGAAATATCCATGGCAGATTTGAATGATGTGCTGTGTCTTTGGCGGGCGATTAGCTGGATGACGGCGGGGCATGAACAATTTCCAATTACTCCGGAACAGGTGGGAGTATGGAAGGTTCTGAAAATGGCTGTGGAGCTGAAACGGTTCTATGGAGAGGCAAGACAGAGGAATGTTCCAGTTACATATGGTGATGAGTACGATAAGGTGGTGAATCCCATATTAAAGATGTGAGATAAGATTATGGAAAGGTGAACATATGTTAAAAGAATATTTAACCACGGAGCTAGAAAAAATCCAGAGCAGGAAGGATGAATACCTTCAGGAGTACAGGAAGCTAGAAGCTGTACTGAAAGAGGCTGATATGCTTCCTGTGGATCAGGAACAAAAATTGGAGCTGATCCAGATTTTGAATGGAATGTTAAATGGGAAACAGGAGGCGGCCAGACTTGCAAATGACCGGATCACCAAACTCACAGGCTTTTTAAATATTGTGGACAGAGTACAGACAGAAGAGAAAAGCTGTTAAATTAAGTTTTGGAAGGAGATAAGCAGAATGAAAGAAGTAATTCTCAAAACAGCAGGGATGTTTGATGAATATGACCCACAGGATAAGGATTATGAACTCTGGAAATCCATTTCTGAGTATATGGATGGAGAAGTTGCACTGGTAATGGAGAGTGTGGCTAAGGATGGAAAATATGTTTTTTTAGGTTTAACTGATCGGGAAAAGGATAAGGAGCTGTTTTATATGATAGAACAGGACAGTATGATCGGTAGATATATTGGTGCTAGGGAGTTATTTGAGGCAGAATGGGAAAAAGGAGATTATGAACCTGAAGGTTACATTTGCTTGGAAAAGAAATACCTAGAGTTTCAGAAAAATTAAGATTTGCATAGCCGTACAGAAAGGGCTATGAGGAGCCAGGAGAGGAGTTTTAATCATGAATGTTTATAAAAAGATGTGGATTGAACGTAAGAAGGAATTGTTGGACAAAATCAGTAAAGCACCAAATCCCAATGCAGCGTCCAGAGATGTTGAGGAATTAACCGGGATGATTCATCAAGAGGTACTTGCTTCTACGAAAGAGGTACGGATAAAAATGGAGCAAATAGACGGCCTGTGTGCTATTTGCGTCGTACAAGGGAAGGCAGACCATCATACGGAGGTAAAAGAAGAATCCTCTCAGGAACTGATGGATGCAGTAATCCCCATGCTGGAATATCTCAACAAGTATTTCGACCCACACGCAACAGCAATTATCAAAGAAGGGCGAGTTACCATTGTAAGAGATGAAATTAGTGTACCACTTCCGATCAGAGATTAAGTAGGGATTGGAAGAACTGAGGGAATTAAGGTTACTCCAATCAGAGCAGCGAATGAAGATTTGGATAAGTTACTTTTAAAACTGGTTGCTGACGTTCAAGTAGACTGACATTTCCGGGAGAACCGAGGAAAGAGAGGAGAATAATGAATCCATTAGTATACATAAGTGTGGGGCTGCATTTTGAGGTAAAAGATGCTGAAATCTATGGTGGAGTAGGAAGTATAGGTTATACGAAAATCAATCTGAATGGGATTAGGGATATTAACCAGATAACGGATGAGTATGTTGAGGCTCAAACGCAAGCGACAGCGAATTTCTTGCATGTTCCGAGAGGGGCGGTTAGGTTGATATCGAAAGAAGAATATGACTTAGAAACAAATGATGAAGATGAGTATTTTGAAGACGAGGATGATTCAGAATACTGACATTTGATTCAAAGGGGCTATGCCCCTCCTAATGCAGCCGCCGGATCCGGTGCAGGTCACAAGCCCTGGCAAATGCAGAGTGGGAGAGGAGGTCGCTATGACTGTAAGTAAAAAAGTTGCAAAGAGCGGTGCGATCACGCTGCCAAGACAGATCCGCCAGGAAGTGGGGATATTCCCCGGAACGCCGGTGGATATTGAGCAGGATGACAATGGGGTACATATCAGGAAGCATATTCCGGTATGCCATTTCTGTGGCAGTGCAGAGGATGTGGCAGATGCCTGCGGGATTGAGGTCTGCAGGGCCTGTGCCCAGAAGATTATGGAGGCGTTTCAGTCATGATGGAAATGAAGGAAAAGGTGGACCGGCTGGCAGAATTAAACCGCCAGATGGCCGCAATCAAAACAGAGGCAGAGCAGATCAAGGCCTGGTTTGAAAAGCAGGCTGTGGAAGACCTGCGGGATACGAAAAATAAGACCGTAGAATACTGGGGAAATGGGAATTCCCGTGTGGTAGTCGGCAGCAGTGAGACCGTGAAGCCGGTATCCATGACCATGGTAAAGAAGCTGATGGGGGAGGTGTTTGGTGATTTTGTGAAAGAGGATGTCTCCTACACCATGACAGCCCCGGCGAAGCGGCTGTTTGCCATGATGTATCTGGGAAATTACACAGAAGGAAGCCTGGACGCTACCATCCGGGCCATCACGGCAGATGAAAAGATCCAGAGAACCCTGAAGAAGAAGCTGAAGGGAAAGTATGAGAAGGATACGGAGACCCTGATGCAGACGGCAGGACTTGCCAGGAACCAGGCCAGCGACTGGGCGTATCTGACGGCAGAGATCATCAACTGGGAGTGGATGCTTCAGGTTCTGAAGGCCGCAGGCTGGGCCGGGACTCCGGAGGAGGCAGTAGAGATCATCCGGTCTGCAGTCATCGTGGATGAGGGAATCAAAGTAACCGTGGAATCAGAGGAATAAAACGGAGAGGAGAGACAGCGTATGCGGACAATCGAGCCATTTCAGATAAAAAAGATCTATGCGATCGGAAATGCCCTTGGGATCACGGAGAAGGGCGGCGGGGAGGATGAACTCCATGCCCTGATCCAGGGGATGACCGGAAAAGAATCCATAAAGGCCCTGACAAGCCGGGAAGCTTCTGCGGTGATTGCCAGGCTGGAGCAGCTCCAGGGACTGGCTGCCTCTCCAAAGCCGTCCAAGAAAAAAGAAAAGGAGCATCCAGAGCGGCCGGGCGGCGTGACATCCGGGCAGCAGAAGAAGATATGGGCGTTGATGTATGAACTGAAAAAGCATGACCAGTCGCCGGAATCTGCCCCATTAGGAGACCGCCTGTGTGCCGTCATCAAGAAGGAGCTGGGGGTGGATGCCATTGCAAGGAAGCCATTCGCCTGGATCACATTCAGCCAGGGAAATACGCTGATTGAAATGCTGAAGCGGTATGTAGAGAGCCAGAAGCGGAAGGAGGCGGGGCAGTGATGGATCTGCTGGATCATGTGGAGATGGAAAGCCTGGAGGAGGATCAGAAGAAGATCGCGGAACTGGTAGGGATGGAGGGCTTCCGCAACCTGGTCCGGACCTTTGGAGGCACTTCCATCTATATCCCCAAGGTGGAGAGCCTGGAAAAGACCGTGCGGGACCAGCGGATCCGGGAGGAGTTTGACGGGAGCAATTATAAGGAGCTGGCAATGAGATATGGGCTGACCGAAACCTGGATCCGCAGCATCGTCCTGGATAAGATCCGTGAGATCCGGGAAAAGCCGTTAGAGGGGCAGATGAGCATTTTTGATTACGGGATCTGACAACTAAATTTCTCAACTACTTTATTTGAAACTTTTCGATCGGATGAGGTACACTTGTGGCAGAAACACAGGTGTATCTTTTTTTATGAGGAAATGGGCATGACAGAGTGGGCGATCACAACTGCCGTCACCTTGGGGATCGGCATTATATCATATTTTCTGAAACGGACCATGAACCAGTCGGATAAAACGGTTCAGAAGCTTCAGGCGGTGGAACAGAGCGCGGTTACAAAGGAAGAACTTAAGGAAAACCGGAAGGAACTGCAGGAGGAGATCAACCGGATCCGGGAGGACTACACGCCAAAAAAGACCCATGAAAAGGATTTTGACGAGTGCCGGAAGGATATTAAGGATATCAGGGCCAGCTATCTCACACGGGATGATTTTATCCGGGAGATGAACAAGATGGACCGGAAGCTGGATCAGATGCTGGAGCTGATGATGAAAAAATAAACAGGAGGGGAACAGGATGGGAAAAGAAGAAGAGAAAAGACGGCTGCGGGCCGGAAATTTCACATTGAACAACGGCAGGGTGCTGTCAACAATCAACCTGCTGCGGGAAAAATACAATGACCTGCGCAGTGTGGGGAAAGCGGTCAGCTATGAAGGCATTGACCGTCAGGAGTTCATTGACAGCGTGAATTTCCTGGCAGAAGAAGGGTATATCCATCTGAGGGATATGCAGACCCATGAGGAGGGGAACCTTGCAGACTGCGATTATCAGGCACTGGAAGCCAAAGTAACAGGAAAAGGCATCCGGCTTCTGGGCGGCGGGCTGTCTGACAACATGGTTGACCTGGGCGGTTGATTATGGAGCAGGAAAGACGCAGGCGCAGTACAGGAAAGGTGGACAGGCTGCCGCCGGAGCTTAAGGACACCATGGAGCAGATGCTTCTGACTGGCTGCACATATAAGGAGATCGTTGCTTTCTTAAAGGAAAACGGTGAGGAAATGAGCCAGATGGCCATCTGCACCTATGCCAGGAAGTATCTGGCCACGGTGGAGATGATCAACGTGGCCCAGAGCAATTTTTCCATGCTGATGGATGAAATGAACCGGTATCCGGATCTGGACACTTCTGAGGCGCTGATCCGGCTGGCCAGCCATCATGTAATGAATGCGCTGACCAATGTGGATGAGGAGCAGATGAAGGAGGTCCCCATTGAAAAGCTGATCAAGGAAACCAACGGCTTAATCCGGGCGGCTGCCTATAAGAAGCGGATCGAGGTACAGAACCGTGAGAGCTATGAAGCAGGGCTGGAAGCAGTCAAGAGCCTTGTGTTTGAGGCAATGGCTAAGGAGCAGCCGGAGCTGTACCGGCAGGTCAGCGCATATCTGAACAAAAAGAAACAGGAAGGTCTGGAGGGGTAAGGATGCGGTGGTATGTAGTTCATGTGAAAACAGGAGAGGAACAGAAAATCGCGGAAAGGCTGTCTTCCACTGGCTTCCAGGCGCTGGCCCCGGTGGAAAACCGTCCGGTACGGAACGGAGGGAGCTGGGGCATGAAGGAATATGTCCTGTTTCCGGGATATGTGTTCCTCCAGATGTGTTATAACGCGGAAAATTACTACCGTTTAAAAGCCATTCCAGGGATCATAAACCTGTTAAATGGAACCCTGAGCTATCTGGAAGCCGAGTGGATCCTGCTCCTTTCGGGGCAGAACGGACAGCCCCTGGAACCTTCCCTGGTAAAAGACAGGGACGGGAAGCTGGAAGTTGAAGCAGGGGTTTTGAAGAAGTTCCGAAGCCGGATCATCCGGCTGGATAAGCGCAGCCGCAGGGCGCTGATTGAATTATCTATCTGCGGAGAGAAAAAAGAGGTACAGCTGGGAATCCGGCTGTCGGAGGAAACAGGAAGCGAGCAGATGGCAGGCGGTTGATTCGTCCCGCTGCAGGAAGCCGTGGACATAGGGAACAGGAACTGAGCAGGATAACCTGGTCGGGTGGCGGAGCCAACCCACCGGGGACAGGCTGCGAGGTTCTTTTTTCATTTGGCTGCAATGCCGTTTAAATTGCGCAAAAACCCCTTTAAAACCGTTTAAAGGATTTGCAGTCGGGGAAATGTTCCAGCCGCAGGGAAAAACGGAATACGGGGCAGATAGGAAAAAAGATACAGACAGGAGGTGGGCCGGTGAAACGCCAGGGGAAACAGAACAGCATCAATACCCTGATTGGAGCATTGACAGAAGCGGAAAGCAGGGCGCTTTATGATGAGCAGGACACATCCGCCTACGATCTGGGTTGCCTTTTAGAAACCTTTTTACATAAGGATAGTGATCCTGCCAGGGTCCGGCTTTTAAAGGAATATGAGGCAGGCCTTCCTGCTACCGGGCCGGAAGGGATCCGGAAACGTCTGGGAGCCATTGACATGGAGTTTTTTGGACGGGCCTATTTTCCGCACTACTTTTCAAGGCCGTCCCCGGAATTCCACCGGGATCTGGATGCGATCTGGCAGCAGGGTGTGTTAAAGGGGCGCTATCCTCTGGCACCCAAGGATGCCAGGGCCATCAGCCGGATGCCGGGCTGCCGCCGGGCGGTAGCAGCTCCCCGTGGCCATGCCAAAAGTACCACTCTGACATTTAAAGGGACCATGCATGCAGTCCTGTATGGGTATAAGCATTATCCCATCATCCTGTCAGACAGTTCCGACCAGGCGGAAGGCTTCCTGGAAAATATCCGCGTGGAATTTGAAGAGAACGGCCTGATCCGGGAGGATTTTGGTGACCTGCAGGGAAAAGTCTGGAGGAACAATGTGATCCTGACGGCCAGTGGGATCAAGGTGGAGGCGATTGGCTCAGGAAAGAAGATCCGAGGCAGGAAGCACCGCAACTGGAGGCCGGATCTGCTGGTACTGGATGATATTGAGAATGATGAGAATGTGAGGACACCGGAACAGCGTTTAAAGCTTTCAAACTGGTTTAACAAGGCGGTTTCCAAAGCCGGGGATGATTATACGGATATCGTCTATATTGGCACATTGCTGCATTATGACAGCCTCCTGGCCCATACCCTTTCCAATCCCGGTTATAAGTCTATTAAATATAAAGCGGTTTTGGCCTTTTCGGATGCGGAAGACCTGTGGAAGCAGTGGGAGGACATTTACACGGACCTTTCCAATGATTCCCATGAGGAGGATGCAAGGGCATTCTTTGAGGTACACCGGGAAGAGATGTTAGCAGGGACAAAGGTCTTATGGGAGGAGAAGCTTTCCTACTATGACCTGATGAAGATGCGGGTGGATGAGGGCGAAGCTTCATTCAACTCAGAGGAGCAGAACGAGCCCATCAACCCGGATGACTGCCTGTTCCAGGAGGAGTGGCTGGATTATTACAATGAAGCCGAGGTGGATTTCAAAGACCGTAATTTTATCTTTTTTGGTTTTGTGGATCCGTCCCTTGGAAAGACAAAGCACAGCGATTTTTCGGCTATCCTTACGCTGGCAAAGCACAAAGCAACCGGTTATATGTATGTGTATGACGCAGATATCGAACGCCGCCATCCGGACCGGATCATTGCAGATATCCTGGAGAAGGAGCGGAGGCTGCGGCGTGATTTTGGAAGGGGATATAAGAAATTCGGCTGTGAGACGGTACAGTTCCAGTGGTTCTTAAAAGAGGAGCTGGTTAAGGCCAGTGCAAAGGCAGGCCTGTACCTTCCGGTGGAGGAAGTCCCGCAGACTGCGGATAAGGTGCTGCGTATCCAGACCATGCAGCCGGACATCAAAAATAAATATATCAAATTTAGCCGCCGTCATAAGCGCCTGCTTGAGCAGCTTCTGCAGTTCCCGATGGGGGCGCATGATGACGGCCCGGACGCCCTGGAGGGCTGTCGGACATTGGCGAAAAAAGTGAAGAAGTTCCGGATCATGGACCGGGACAGCCTGGTTTAGAAGGAGGTGGTGCAGATGATCGTCTATATGGACCGGGCGTCGATCGAGGCGCTGTCTCTGGAGGATATCCGGGATATTGTCGCAAGGCACAGTCATAATACGAAATATGACAGACTGGAGCGTTATTATGTAGGGGATCATGATATCCTCCATACAGAAAAGACAGACCAGACAGGTGGGAACAACCGGATTGTCAATAATCTGGCCCGTTATATTACGGATACAGCTACCGGATATTTCCTGGGGCAGCCTGTGGTGTACAGTTCTGAGAATGAGGAGTATCTGGAAATCCTGCAGGATATATTTGACTATAATGATGAACAGGACCACAATACGGAGCTTGGGAAGCAGTGCAGTGTGATGGGGGACTGCTTTGAGATGTATTATCTGGATGAATATGGGAAAATACGCATGGGCCTGGTTTTTCCGCAGAACCTGATCCTGTTCTATGAAACGGAAAGCGAGTTTACCAGCCCTCTGGCAGCCCTGCGCCTGATCCATTCCCTGGATAAAAATGGGAACCTTACTCTGGATGTGGAATTCTGGACCCATCAGAAGGTCATATATCTCCAGTCACACAATGGCGGGGCCCTTGCTGTAAAAGGATGGAAGGAACATTACTGGGATGATGTGCCGTTCACAGAGTTTATCAATAACCGGGAACGGATTGGGGACTTTGAGGGCGTGATCAGCGAGATCGATGCTTACAACCGGGTGCAGTCCAATACAGCCAATTACTTCCAGTATAATGATGACGCCATTTTAAAGATCATGAAGCTGGGGGACGTGAGTACAGACGATATTCAGGATATGAAACGGAAACGGGCCATTATCCTGGAGGATGGGGGAGATGTGGACTGGCTGCTGAAGCATGTGGAGGACACGGCCCTTGAAAATTATAAGAATCGGCTGCGGGAAGATATCCATCTGGGGGCGAATGTCCCCAACATGACCGATGAAGCCTTTGGAGGGAACCTGTCCGGCGTGGCAGTGTCCTATAAGCTGTGGGGGCTGGAGCAGATCTGTGCCATCAAGGAACGGAAGTTTAAGAGGGCGCTCCAGCGCCGGATCGAACTGATCACCCATATGCTGAACCTCCAGGGGCATCATTTTGATTACAGGGATATTGATATGCGTTTCCGGCGAAATAAGCCCCAGAATATCCTGGAGCAGTCCCAGATTGTAGGCAACTTAAGCAGTATGCTGTCAAAAGAAACACTGCTGCAGCTACTCCCATTCATTGACAATCCCAAAGAAGAAATTGAAAAGCTGGATGAGGAACAGGAGCAGGATACAGAAGGGTTTGGCGTGTACCAGAATTTTGCCAAAGCCTTCCAGCCTGCAGAGCAGGAGGAGACACAGGCTGCAAAGGGGGCTGATACCCGGTGAATGAGGAGCAGAGAAAGGAATGGATCCAGGCAGCGAAAGAACAGGTTTTAAGAAATGCCAGGGAAACAGACCAATGTGAAAGGGACCTGATGGAGCTGTACAGTGAATGTGCCATGCAGCTGGAAAAGGAGATCAGGGCCTTTTACAGCAAATATGCATCGGATAACCAGCTGACAGAGACGGAAGCCTCCAGGCTGCTGTCCGGCAAAGAATACAGCTCTTTTAAACGGTCGTTAGAAGGGTATTTAAAAGAGATAGAAACCGGGGATGATTCAGGGCTTATTCTGGAACTGAATACATTGGCAGCGAAATCGCGTATAAGCCGGAAGGAGCAGCTCCTTTCCAATATCTACCGCAACATGGCTCATCTGGCAGGGCGGTCAGAAGAGGGCCTTACGGAGCTTTTGTCAGATCTTGTGAAGACAAATTTTGACAGGAAGATGTTTGATATCCAAAGGATCGCAGGGGTGGAATGGAAGGCGGCAAGGATTGATGAGGGGATGCTGAAACAGATCCTGTCCTATCCATGGAGCGGGAAGCAGTATTCCCAGACACTATGGGGGAATACGGACAAGCTGGCTGCATTGGTACGCAGGGAGCTTACCCTTGGATTTATGTCCGGAAGCAGTGTGGACACGATGACGGGAAAGATTGATGCTGTTATGGATCGCGGGCGTTATGCGGCGCAGCGCCTGATCAGGACGGAAGCCTCCTATTTTTCCAATCAGGGACAGTTGCTGGCCTATAAAGAGGCCGGAGTGGAGAAATACCGGTTCCTGGGAGGAGGCTGCGGGATCTGCCAGCGCCTGAACGGAGGGATATTTTCCATTGAGGATGCAAAACCAGGGGAGAACCTTCCGCCGATCCACCCGAACTGCAAATGTACTACAGTGGCAGCGTATGACATTCCTGTATTTAAACGCAGGGAGGGAAATCCGCTGAAGGATAATCCAAAATTCCAGGAATGGAAGAAACGGCAGATGAAAGCAGAAGAAGAGGACCATGCTGAGCCGGGAATAAAGGGAAAAATTCAGTCATTTTTAGATGACAGGAAAGCACGGAAGGATGCATCAGCCATTTTGGAGCCTTATGCAGACCGGGTAAAGGTGACAGGGGATGTCAATATGAGGAACTACAGGATGGCTGCAGCAGAGCTTGAACGCCAGCTGGAAAAGACCCCGATCAAACGCCTGGATCAGATCGAGGTGTTTGACAGCCGGGATGCTCCTGGAAGAATGGCAGCTGCCAGAGGGCTCTCTCTCCGTCTTGGTACAGATCTGATGAACGATCCGGAACATTACTACCAGGGTTCTGTGGTAAATTGGCAGGACCGCATGGACCGGATCCTTCAAAAACTGCGGTCCAGAATGCAGGGAGCGCCGTCAGAAGAACTGCAGCAGAAATACAGCGCTGTTATGGAACAGAAACGGTACAGCCGTGGAAATGTCCTGTACGAAGGCAGGGAAATCAGCTGTGTGATCCAGCATGAGATGATGCATATAATCACGAATGATAAAGGATTAAAGGGTGACAGAAGGCTGATCGAGTGTTACAATGAAGCCATACAAAGAGGCGATATATACCGGATCTCGTACCGCGCTGCTGCAAATGAAAGAGAATTCCTCGCAGAAGCAGGGGTTATGTATGAAAATGGAGAACCGCTTCCGGATTATATTCGTGAAATGGTAAGGGAGTATAAGACATATGAAATATAAGAACTGTAAAAACTGCCTGCTGTATGATGAACTGACGGACGGGACCCTCTCACCCTGTGATGAGGACTGGAAGTGGGAACGGCACTACTGTATTGCCTATAAAAGTGGTATACCGGATGATATCTGGAAAGGAAAGAAAGCCTGCCCGGAACAAATAGAAGATGCATAAACAAGTCCTGGAAACAGGGCTTATTTTATTACAGAAAATGAAAGGAAAAGGACATTGCTATGGAAAAAGACCTCATAATTTTAAAGGATGGAGCGGAGCTGGAGCTGGAATCTGCCTCCAGCCTGGGAGATATCCGCATTCTGTTTGCGGATAAAAATTCCCTGCTGGCTGCATGGGAGAAGATGACCCCGGAAAACCTGCAGGAGGTGCGGATACAAAACCGTTCAGGGATTGTAGCGGCCAGATATACAGATATGGTGCTTGGCGATCCGGTTCTTACAGTCCACAGACAGGGACAGGAGGGATTCCTGGCAGCATTCGGGATCCGTATCAAGTCGGATCTGGAACGGCTGGAGGAGCGTATGGCTTCTGTGGAAGAAACGACAGATGTGCTGACAATGGAACTTTTATCAGGAGGAGAGGGCATATGATTCGTACATTAACACGGATTTACCGTGATACCGGAAATGAAGAATATCTGGACAGTGCGGTAAAGAAGCGCTGGATTACGGAAGAAGAGAAGAAAGAGATCATGGAATCGGTTAAAGCAGGCGCCTGACGGGCGCTTATTTTAATATTCAAATTTGAAAGAAGGAGACTGCAGAATGGAAGAAGAGATGAAAACGAATCCTGGAACCGGAGAAGAGGCTGGAGGAGCTGGAACAGCAGCCGGGGGTGACAGCGGGATTTTAGGCAAGATCCGTGAAATCCTGGGAATGGGAAAAGAAGAAAAAAAGGAAAACGGGGCCGGTGAAGGGAAGAGGGCAGAGAGCCAGGACGGCCAGCCCCAGACGGAACATAAGGGTAAAAAAGAGGAGCCGGCTAAAAGTTATACCCAGGCAGATCTGGATGCCGCAGTGAAGCAGGCCAGGGAACAGCTGCTGAATGAACAGAAGGAGCAGAAACGCAGGGAGAAGCTTTCCCCGGAGGAGCGTGCGCAAGAGGATGCCAGGGCTGTCAGAAAGCAGAATGATGAGCTGACAGAAAAAATAAGACGGATGGAGCTGGAACAGAAGGCTGCCGGGCTTCTGGAAGAAAAAAAGCTTCCGTCTGCTTTTGCAGATTTCCTTGACTTCACATCAGAGGAAACAATGGCTTCCAGCCTGGAGAAGCTGGGAAAACAGTACCAGGCGGATCTGGAAGCAGGAATCCAGGCAAGGCTTAAGGGAAGCACTCCCAAAGGGCTGGGAAGTGCTGCTAATTTAACAGACGGGATTATTTCCGCTGAAATTTCAAGACGGATTCGGGGAGGAATGTAAGATGCCAAATGTGATTGAATATGCAAAGCAGTTTCAGACAGAACTTGATAAAGCCGCAGTGGCGATGGCAACCAGCGGGTGGATGGAGCTGAATGATGAGCTGGTAAAATACTCAGGCGGGAACGAGATCAAGATCCCAAAGATCAGCATGGATGGCCTGGCCAACTATGACCGCCAGAAGGGATTTGTGCAGGGTGCGGTGACATTGGAATGGGAGAACGTGAAAATGACCCAGGACCGTGGACGTAAGTTCCAGATCGATGAGAATGATGTGGATGAATCCGGATTTGTCCTGACTGCATCATCCGTAATGGGTGAATTCCAGAGGGTATATGTAGTGCCGGAGATTGATGCATATCGGTACAGTACGATCGCACAGAAATGCATCAGTGCAGAACAGGCCGGTTATGGTTATACACCGGCGGAATCTTCCGTGCTGACAAAGCTGTATGAAGATATTGGAAGGGTCCAGGATGTTGTGGGAGAAGGGGTTCCGCTTGTGATCTCTATTTCTATCCCTGTGGCTAATATCCTGAATAATTCTGATAAATTATCCAGGCGTCTGGATGTGGCATCGTTTGAACAGGGGGATGTAAAGCTCCAGATCAAATCACTGGATGGGATCTATCCCCTGCGAAGGGTTCCGTCAGCGCGAATGAAAACAAAGTATGTGTTTAATGACGGAACTACGTCTGAACAGGAAAAAGGCGGATTTAAGGCAGCGGAGGATGCGAAGGACATTAACTGGATCATCACGCCGCAGAAGGTGCCGATCGCAAAATCAAAAACAGACAGGATCCGTATTTTTGACCCAGAGACAAACCAGGATGCAAGGGCGTGGGCGATGGACTACCGCAAATATCATGACCTCTGGATCACGGATGAAGGTGTGAAGACCTGTTTTGTGAATGTAAAGCAGGCGAAAGACTGAAGGAGGAACGCACATGGAACCAGAACAGCTGGAACGGATCCTGAAAGAGGTTATGGAGTCCATGAAACTGGGTGAGAGTGAACGCTTTCAGGCAGAGCGGTGTGTAAAGCGGATCGGGAACATGATCCTGATCCGCTGCAACAGAGAGGATATTCCTAAGATACTGGAGCCGGTGATCGCCCAGATGGCTGAGGATATACTCCGTGAGGAACTGGATACTGGGGGAAACGGAAAGGTATCTTCTGTCACCAGAGGGGATACCTCCATTACTTACCGGGATGATACCGCCCTGACCCAGGCATCGGCACGGATCCTGAAGGATTATGAAGCGCAGCTTCGGCGGTTCAAAAAAATGAACCTGCCGAAATAAGGAGACGTATATGACGGAAGCGGATATTTTAGCATTGACTTATGGGGATGCCGTGACGGTTTACAGGCCGTTTAAAACGGAGTTAAAAAGCGGTGAAACGGTGTTTAAAAAAGGGAAAGAGGGCAGGTGTGTGTATGAAGCTGTCCCCTGTGCGCTGTCTACCCATACAGGCGGTACCTTAAACCGGGAACTGCCTGCCGGTACCGTACCGGTCCAGTATTCCCTGTTTGTGCGTCCGGAAGTAGAGATTGAACCGAATGATTATCTGGAGATCTGCCGCCGGGGAAAGGTCACCAGGGCTCTGGCAGGACTTGCCGAACGCCAGCCATCTCATAACAATATCCCTCTGGTGCTCTCACAGGAGAGGGTCTGATGGCGGGGACAGAGTACCGTCTGGATGGCCTGGATGAGTGGGAACAGGCTTTGGCCCAGGCGGTGGATCAGCAGTATCCAGAAGAATTTAAAGCCATGGTGCTCCAGATCGCCATGGAGCTGCAGGGAAAAGTGAAAGAAAAAACGCCCAAACAGACCGGACGCCTGCAGGGGGCCTGGGAAGTGGGGGAGATCCGTAAAAGCGGCAATGATTATGTGATCGAGGTTTATAACAACGTGGAGTATGCTGAGGCTGTGGAGTGGGGGCACCGGCAGATACCCGGACGGTATGTGCCGGCACTGGGGAAACGCCTGAAGGCGAAGACAGTAAAAGGCGCACACATGATGGAGCTTTCCCTGCAGGAGCTGGAAACGGTGCTTCCTGGATTTTTGAGGGAGTGGTTGAATGAATTTTTAAACACACACGATATTGTTTAGGAGGCCAGTGTGGACCAGAACATTTTACAGACGGTAAAACAGTCAGCAATCTATCTTTTAAAGCAGCATGAGCCAGAGACCGACGTATATGCGGAGGAGATCATGCGCACACAGGGAGAGGAAGCAAACGAAGGGAAGGATCCCTGGTATTTTGTGGAAGTGATCCCGACATCGTTTACTACAATGGGGCCGGACCAGACAGAAGTAGCTGTGACCGTAGCCATTGATTACCATGATCCAGAGGAGTGTATCTGGAAATATGGGGAAAAGGCAATCGAACTGGACCGCGTGTTCCGTCCGGTTTTCCCGTTTGAATACGGGGGAGAATGCTCATGTGCGATAAAGTAACACACAAGAATTTGATAGGCAGCCAGCTTACT
>CABQJX010000050.1 GCA_902464595.1 uncultured Lachnoclostridium sp.
TAAAAACAAGATATTTTGAAAAAGAGGAAGGAAAACAATTCATGCGTATGTCGTGGCTTATGCCGGTTTCGACTATACAATCTTTATTTTTTCTGATACAATCTCCCTGAAAGGGGGTGCTTCCATGACCTTTGATGAATTCATTGATCGGTCTGATCGCGATTATGAACAGATGGTTCAAGATTTATTATTAAGCAAGCCGCTCTCGGTTTCTAAGGTTGAAGATGCTTCTGGACACAGTGCATATAATACTGTTTACCTGCAGGATTTTCTTCGTTTAAGAACCTTGACTATGATTTCCGTTTACCACGATTATCTCCGAAAGCAGCTTCTTAAAACTATGAATGTTGACATCGGAGATTTCTTAGGGCTTGACCAAGTTCCTGAGGAGATGCATGATAAGTGATTTTTGCTGTCTCCTTGCGAGCGCTCCGATTGAGACCATCAACAACTCTGTCCATATTTATTTCTTGATCCGGGACTGGCTTGCTACAACTTGCCAGTTCCCGGTCAACCCTCATCAACCAATCGCTCTCATCCTCGGTACATAAACCGTAATACTCATCCGTTCTACTAAAGCAGTATTCCACTCCGTAAAATTGCTTTAATGCCAGTTTGTAAACCTCCCACTGTGCTTGACACCAAAGAGCAGATTGCATTCCTCTTTTGTATTCTTCTGAATCATAACCATGAAACCATTGTGCTTCCAGTGCTTTGTCCCATGCAGTGATTGTATCTTCCAACTCACTGCCAAACTCAGTCTTCATAAATTTCTTTTTGTTCATTTTCATCAGATAACTCATATTTTCCTCCTTAAACGGCTTTTAAAAACTCTTCAAAATCCTCCGGGCTTCCTCCCAGCTTCGTAATTATGGGAAGGATATACTTATTTCCCGTACTTTTTCCATGGATTGCTTCGCTGATCCGTGTCTGTGGAATATCCATCTGCCGGGCCAGCTCTGCCATAGATATCTCCCTACTTGCTACCTGCATCCTGACCCAGCGCCGGAATTCCGCTGTGTTTGTGATCTTTTCTCTCATTATCTATCAACCTCCTTTTCTGGTATCATAGCAGTTTTAAGAGCCTTAAATGTAAATTTGATACGTTTTACTGTAAGATTGTTACAAAATAACGTATACTGTTATATTCTAACGTGTTATAATGCTTTGTAAGGTTCTTACAATGATTTTATATCCTGTTTTGAATAAAGTCAATACTATTTTGAATTATTTGTATTCTATTTTGAATTTGGAGGCTGTAATACTGTGAAATCAATAGGTGAACGTTTAGCATATGTTAGATCTACAATTTTAGAAATGAATCAGGCCGACTTTGCAAAACTACTCGGAGTTTCGCAAGGAGCTCTTAGTGCAATGGAAAATAATAAGCGTGGACTCCCAATGGAAGCAATTATTAAATTGATAATTTATTCAAAATCGAATAATTCGGTATCATGTTCTTGGATATTGACAGGAATAGAAGATAATCCAACCCCAAATACACTATCCGCCGATGAACAGGAGCTACTTTCCACTTATAACTCTTTAGATAGACGTGGTAAACATAGTATCCACATGGCGATATATAATGAATTAGATAGAATGAATGCTACTTCATCTGTTGATGCTAAAATTTCTTAAAATTAATCATTCAAAAATTTTACGAATTGACTTTCATAAAATTAAGTGATACATTTTAAACACATTTACCTCCATGCTAGCTGCTCCTAGCATGAAAAAAAGAGCCACAATCAAATTTATTTGACTGGCTCTTTTTTAGTTCCCATTAAAGGTTCCCATTAGTTGGTATTAAATAATTCTTTCAAACACATTTTAAATGGATTTTTAAAAGGGTATATAGATAGCCTTTTAAATCTAAAAATCCTTTTAAAATCAATATATTTGGGCATTGCGAAAATATCTTTTAAACACCTTTTAAACGCTTTTAAAAAATATTTTAACGGAACGTTTTTTAGGGAGTCCCACTCTCCTTTTTAAGCATTTTTATTTTTCAGGTTGGCATTAAGTTCCCATTAAAAAATTAAGGTCTTTTCCATTTCTCTAAGCCCTAGAAACCCTTATTTTATAAGCATTCTATCCCTGTAAGGGTCTTTAAGGTTTTATAAGGCTTCCGAGGTTCCCATATTTGCAGTCTATACGAAAAACTACACCTGTTTCCTTCTGATTCACATAATCGGCCAGTCTCTTTGCAAAAACCGGGTCGGCATCATATACTGCCAGAATTTTCGTCATGTTTCTTACCCCTCACCTTACTTTCCGGCACTTTTGCGCCTGCACATTCAGCATCCGATCACTTTCTTCTCTCACCCCCCTTCCTGCTAAACGCTCTTTTACTATTTTAATGCTGTCGTTCACAGTACCTATCGGGTTAAAGCTATCATCACTGTCCCCATTACAAAACAAGCTCCCATAGGGATCACTGCTCTTTTTCCATCACGTTCCAAGCAATAATAAGCTCCCGCATTCCCGCTCTGGATCCATTCCTTCAGGTAGGAAAACATATAAGAAAATCTGCAGAGCATGCTGCCTTCCCTTAACATCTTCCCCAAAGCCCATAAGGCCCCCAGACATAATCCTGTCCACACAGCCATAGCCCCTTGCTTCAGGCCAAAGCAGCCAAAAAGCAGTGCCATCAGCTTTACATCTCCCGCTCCGGTCATGCGCAAATAAAAAAACGGAAAACCTAACAGCAATCCAAACATCACTCTTGCCCCAAAACAGGCATACGCCTTTGCCAGATCGCCAAAAACATTACTTCCGCCCACATTCTGAACTGCGCCAATACCTATTCCTGCGGCCCAGAATACCGCTGCTCCCAAAAGAGCTCTGTTCGGTATACGATACCGCACAAGATCAGAACCGCCGCAATAAGCCAAAAAGCCACACATCCCCACAAAACAAATTTTAAAAAGCGAACAATCCCCTCCTAATCTCCTGTCCTAAGCAGACAAAACTATTTTGTTTTAAACTTTTAAATCCTCAATAGAAACAATAAAATAAATGGAATATCTGCCCGAAACGGGCTTAAAAAAATAATTGAAAATTAGATAAATACAGTCTGTGAAATAGACCGTGCTGAATGTTGTTCCATTATGGTTCATAATCTGCAAAATGTCAAGAGCCATTTCAAAAATTTTTCTTTTTGCCCTCCCTTGACCTCGCTGCCTATTTATGATAAGCTATATTTGTTTAAATTTTTAAACCAAAGGAGAGTTTGGGAATGACCACTGCCCTGGAACTGCAAAAACGCTTTCATGACTGCATGCCCCTATTTATCGCTTTGGGCGACGAGATGCGCTTATCCATTATTGAAGTTCTGACCAATGAAGCCATAAACAGCCGCCTGCCTTCCGGCCCTGTTGATTTTGAGCATCATGGCCTCAATGTAAATGAGATTACCAGACGTACCAGCTTGTCCCGCCCCGCCATATCCCATCATCTGAAAATATTAAAAGAGGCAGGGATCGTAAATGTGCGTCAGGAAGGGACTGCCAATTATTACTATCTCACTTTTCGGGAGCCCAACCGCAGGCTGATGGAATTAGGCTACCGGCTGGAAGAATTTTTATAACAGATATGCACCTTGCTTCCTTTCCTGGATATTTTATTTTACTGGACACTTCCACTGCGTCAATGTATAAGACTTCATTTTCCAGATATACTAATTTTATCAATATCCGGGAGATGAATGATATGTTTGATATTTTTAAGCCTTTTCAGGATACCTCAGCCATGAAAACAGCCTTTTTGCTCCGAAGTGAGATTGAACGCACCAAGCAGTCCATCGACTCTGCCAGAAATCACTTTGAACAGGCTGTAGATCCTACCCTTATCGACTGTTATATCTATGAGCTCAATGCAGCTCAGCTGCGGTATCAGTTTCTTCTGAGAAAATTTAAAAGTCAGGAGAAATAAGTCCTTTTTATGGACATTATCCTAAAATGATCGTGAGGAAAAAACATGAGTACCTGGTATGAACAAAGCGTTTTTTATCACATGTATCCCCTGGGAATGACGGGCGCTCCCAAATATAATAATGTCTCAGAGCCTGCCTCCCGTTTTCAGGAATTAGACCGCTGGATCCCTCATATCCATTCTTTGGGATGCAGCGCTGTTTACATAGGTCCTCTTTTTCAGTCTTCCAGCCATGGCTACGACACAAAAGACTACAAAAATATCGATCTCCGCTTAGGAGACAACAACGATTTTTGCAGCTTCGTATCCCATTGTCACAGAGAAGGGATACGCGTTGTGGTAGATGGCGTTTTTAATCATACAGGACGGGAATTTTTTGCCTTTCGGGATATTCAGCAAAACCGTTGGGATTCCCCCTATAAGGACTGGTATAAGGGTGTTGATTTCAATTGGCAGAGCCCTCTGGGGGATCCCTTCGGTTACGAGGCATGGCAAGGCCATTTTGAGCTTCCCTGTCTCAATCTGTCCCACCCCGCTGTACGCTCCTATCTTTTTGATGTAATACGCTTTTGGATCCAGGAATTTGATATTGACGGGATCCGTCTGGACTGCGCCAATGTGCTGGACTTCGGCTTTATGAAAGAGCTGCGCTGCGAAACCCAGGCCATGAAGCAGGATTTTTGGCTTATGGGGGAGGTGATCCATGGAGACTACAGCCGTTGGGTCAACAGAGAAATGCTCCACTCTGTAACCAATTACGAGCTCCATAAAAGCATCTATTCCGGCTTCAACGACCATAATTTCTTTGAAATCGCCCATAATGTGCGCCGCTTAGAAGCGATTGGAAGACAGCTTTATACGTTTGTAGATAACCATGACGAAGACCGGATCGCCACCAAACTGCGTTTAAAAGACCACTTAGCTCCTGTATATATGTGCCTTATGACCCTTCCCGGCATCCCCTCGATCTATTATGGAGGAGAGTGGGCCATGGAGGGAAAACGCAGCAGTACCAGCGATGAAGCCCTCCGTCCTGCTGTCTCTATGGATCAGGAAGACTCGCTTCGCTGCAGCCTCACCGCACTGATCGCCCGTTTAGCCCATATACACACTGAAAATGAAGAACTTCATGCAGGCCGCTATCAAGAACTTCTGCTTACCAACCGTCAATATGCCTTTGCCCGCCATGGGCAAAATTCGGTCATCATCACCGCCTTAAACAACGACGATGCACCAGCTGTCTTGGATATTCCCGTTCCTATTCAGGCCAGCACGGCAGAAGATCTGCTGGCTCCAGAGGGAGAGGACCGCCTTCTCCCCGTTGAAGGGGGAAGGATTCATATTACAATAAAGGGCAGCTGGGGAGCTGTCCTCAAAATCAAGGGGGACACATGATATGACAGCACGAAAAACTATGGGAAATACTTCGGTAAAGAAAGTACCGTCCACAGGTCTTATATCCGATCTGGACTGCTATCTGTTCGGCGCAGGAACTCACTATGACATCTATCAAAAGCTGGGAGCTCATCCTACCGTACTTCAGGGGCAGAAGGGCATCTATTTTGCAGTCTGGGCTCCTCACGCCCGCGAAGTCCACCTGGTTGGCGATTTTAATGGCTGGAATCCTGATTCTACTCCTATGGCCCCTATCGCCCAGTCTGGAATTTGGGAATATTTCTGTCCTGGAATGAAAACTGGAGAACTGTATAAATTTGCTGTGACCACTCAAACCGGAAAAATCTTATACAAAGCTGATCCTTTTGCTTTCAGCGCTGAATACCGCCCGGGAACCGCCTCTGTCACTGCTGATATTTCTGGCTTTAAATGGACGGACAGCACCTGGATCTCTAAAAGAACCCAGTCCGATCTGCTGAAACAGCCCATAAGCATCTATGAAGTCCACCTGGGCTCATGGAGAAAGAGAAACAGAGCTGAAAAAGATGGCTATTATACATACGCTGAGGCTGCCCATGAATTATCTGCCTACGTAAAAGAAATGGGCTATACTCATGTGGAGCTTATGGGTATCGCAGAACATCCTTATGACGGTTCCTGGGGATACCAGGTTACAGGATACTTTGCCCCTACCTCACGCTACGGCACTCCCGCAGAATTTATGTACTTTGTAAACTATCTTCACCGTCAGGGTATTGGAGTGATCCTGGATTGGGTTCCTGCCCACTTCCCCAAAGACGCCCATGGGCTGGCGGATTTTGACGGAGAACCCCTTTTTGAGTATGCGGATCCCCGAAAGGGCGAACACCCGGACTGGGGAACCAAAGTCTTTGACTATGGAAAAAACGAAGTCAAGGATTTCCTCATCAGCAATGCCCTTTACTGGGTAGAACAATACCATGTAGACGGCCTGCGCGTGGATGCGGTTGCATCTATGCTGTACCTGGATTATGGACGTCAGGACGGGCAATGGATCCCTAACCAGTATGGGGGAAACCAGAATCTGGAAGCAATTGAATTTTTTAAACACTTAAATACGGTTGTGCAGGGGCGTAATCATGGAGTTATGGTCATTGCTGAGGAATCCACAGCATGGCCTATGGTAACAGCACATCCAGAACAGGACGGGCTGGGGTTCACCTTCAAGTGGAATATGGGCTGGATGCATGACTTTCTGGAATATATGAAGCTGGATCCCTATTTCCGCAAATACAACCATAACCGAATGACCTTTGGCCTCACCTATTTTACCAGCGAAAATTATATTCTGGTTCTGTCCCACGATGAAGTAGTTCACTTAAAATGCTCCATGATCAACAAGATGCCCGGACTGGGGAAAGACAAATTTTCTAATCTGAAGGCTGGATACACATTTATGATCGGTCATCCCGGAAAAAAGCTCCTGTTCATGGGACAAGATTTTGGGCAGCTCCATGAATGGGACGAAAAGGTTTCTTTAGACTGGGAGCTGACCGAAGAAGAGGATCACCGGGAGCTTCAAAATTATGTAAAGGATCTTCTCCACCTATACCGAAAATATCCTTCCCTTTGGCGAGACAATGACTGGGATTGCTTCCAGTGGATCAATGCCAATGACGGAGACCGCAGCATCTTCAGTTTTATCAGGAAAGATGAAACCGGCAAAAAAAATCTGCTCTTTATCATTAGCTTTACACCTGTAGACCGTCCCGACTACCGAATCGGAGTTCCAAGAAAAGGAAAATACACTCTTTTGCTGGATAATCACGGCGCTTATCGTCCAAAAGAAACTCCGTATTTTGTCTCCTCCAAAAGCGAATGTGACGGACAGCCATATTCCTTCTCCTATCCGCTTGCGCCCTATGGAGTTGCTGTATTCCGGTTTTAGCCTGTTATACAGGGCTGCTTTCTGCTATTAAGAACCAATTTTACTGATCTCTGTTTCCTTCTTTTGCTGTCAGTCTCTTATTTGACAAAAAATTATCGTTAATTTTTTGTCAAATAAGTATGTACTTTTGATCTGGCTTGTAGTAGAATAAAGGCAGTGCAATGGATTACCACAGCACCCTTTATAATAAGGTGACAGCCTATCCTTTTCATTTAAGATCAAATTCTTTCATTTTTTATACCGTTTTTAGATTTGATCTTACATTCCTGAAAATTCCCTGCTGCCCGCCGGAGCCGACAAGCTGGAGCAAAAGGATACATACAGGAATGATGGGAATACGCTGTCACATAATATGTGGAAGGAGAGTATCATTATGGCAAAACAATTAATTTCCAGCAGCGAAACAAAAACTGTTTACCGTGACGGAAACACTGCCATCAAGGAGTTCTGCGAGGGCTTTCCAAAGGCCGAGGTCTTGAACGAAGCGCTGTGCAATGCGCGTGTAGAAACGATCAAAGATCTGAATGTTCCCAAAATACTGAGCGTATCCGTTATTGATGGGAAATGGGCTATTACCAGAGAATTTATTGAAGGAAAGACTCTCACCCAGCTGATGGAAGAGAATCCTGACAAGATAGATGAATATCTGGAACAGATGGCTGATCTGCATCTGCAGATTTTTGCTCAGGCTTGCCCGCTGTTAAACAAATTAAAGGAAAAAACCATTCGCGCTCTCAAATCCGAGGAACAGCTGGATGACAATATACGTTATGAGCTGCTCACAAGGCTGGACGGTATGCCAAAACACACGAAATTGTGCCATGGCGATTTCTGTCCAGATAACATCATTGTAGGCGATGATGGAAAATGGTATCTGGTTGACTGGGTACACGCTTCCCAGGGTAATGCCAGCGCAGATGTAGCAAGAACCTATCTTCTCTTATCCCTAAAGGATCAAAAGACAGCAGATCGTTACATGGAACTGTTCTGTGAAAAAACGGGCACAGAAAAGCGCTATGTACAGGGATGGCTTCCTATTGTGGCGGCCGCTCAGCTGGCTTACAAGCGTCCTGAGGAAAAGGAACTGTTGGAAAGCTGGATCAATGTATTTGACTACCAGTAATATCCACCTGCACAAATGGTTTTCCATGTGAAACCTGCCGCCCCCTTAGACAAGCTGTTTATGTAGGAAGGGATTCAGCTTCCGGAGGGTATCGCAAAATACGAAATCGTGTTTTGCGACACCTCCGGCCCGCTGTCGGCAGCACAGCTGCAAAAAGAGACTGCCCCAAAAAGGAACAGCCCCTCTGTTTCGCTATCTCACGATTCTTTCTCTTCTATTTTCTCAGTTTCTAATATTTGAACCTTTAATGGCCCACTATCTGAAACTCCTAAATCTTCTTCGCTCTCTGCTTCTTTTGTCTCCTGGGATTCCAGCATTGGTTTTTCCGGCTTATGAACCGTCCATTTAACAGGAAATGCCACTTCTGCCTTAAACAGATCACCGTCAATAGAAATCGTAAATTCTCCTCCCTGAACCTGGGTCAGGTTCTTTGCAATGGACAGACCTAAACCGCTTCCCTCTGTGGTTCTTGATACATCCCCCCGGACAAAACGCTCTGTCAGCTCATCGGGACTGATATTTAAAGGAGACTCCGATACATTTTTAATGGTAAACACTGCTTTTCCGTCTTGATTCGCCACATCCACATAGACGCGGCTGTGTTCCATAGCATATTTCACCGCATTGGTATAAAGATTTTCCAAAACACGCCACAGATGCCGTCCATCTGCCCGAATCATCAGAACTTCATCTGGTATGGTGACTACCAGCTCCAAGCGCCGGGCTGAAAATCTCTCCTCAAATTCTCCAACTGTCTGTTGTGCTAATTCTACCAGGTCAATATCCGCCATATCCAGCTTTACATTGCCGGAGCTGGCCTTAGAAACCTCTACCAGGTCTTCTGTCAATGTCTTTAAACGCTGGGATTTTTGATCCAGCACTTCCAGATATGCCGCGATCTTAGGATTTTGTATCTTTTCCCTCTTGAGCAGATCTACATAATTGATGATCGAAGTGAGAGGCGTTTTAATATCATGGGACACATTGGTGATCAGATTTGCCTTCATGCGCTCGCTCTTTACCTGCTCCTGAAGAGCCAGATCAAGACCGCTGCTGATATTGTTGAGATGATCGCCCATGCTTTTTTCCTTACCGGACAAAAGCCCTGTGTCAATCTGATAACTGGTATCCCCCTCTGAGATTGTGCTTACCGCCTTATCCAGAAGATCTCTCTGAACCGCTTTTTTAAAGAGAAGATGGTAGATCCAGGCATCCAATCCAAGATAGAGCACAATAAACACATAGAACATGATCTGATAGCTCCACCTGTTATTCTTGTAGAAGAACAGGAAAATAAGCCCCCACAGCATAGCTGCATTAAAACCAATAAAGATTAAATAACAGAACCCGGTTCCTACCGCATAACTGACTCGTCCCACATACTCCCGGCTGGCGTTTAACGCCCTTTTTGCAACGCTGTTTTCCCACAGCGCCCTTGCCTTATACCGTCTCAGCAGCCCAAAGCCACACAGGACACTGCAAGTGTATACAATGATCAGCTTTATCATCTTATTCCAATAATTCCACTGTTCATTGGGAGCAAACAGGCTGAACAGGCGGATCCCCACATAACGCCCAATATAAATAAAAACAGCGGTAGCCGCCGCACAGAGAAGGACATATACCTCTGTGTGCAGATCATCGATGGGATAAAGATGCACCTCTGTCCCCCCATCGGCTATATAGCCAGACATCATCATCAAAAGAGCCAATGTAACTACACATCCAAGCCCTCCTAAGATCACACCGCCCATCCCTGTAATAAAACTGTCTCTGGCAGCCTTATATTCTGCTGCTTCCACAGAATAGGCGTCCTTCTTTGGATAACTCGTATCCACGGAAAGAACCATGTAATTCCGGTCATTATTATAGGGATTCCATATTTCCAGCTGAGTCGCAGCATTCTGGGGAATTACCGTCATATTGCTCTCCATTTTGATGGTATTGCCCGGAATGAAGAAATATTTTCCTGTATTGTAAATGTCCTCCAATGTCTTCTCAGGCGCATTGGTATATACCTTCTGCTCTCCTTTATCACCATTATACTCGATCCGAAAGTTTACATTCGTCTCATTTTCAATATAATTATGATAGATCTTATAATACTCTTTCAGATGGAGCAGGATATCAAGGGCCAGTTCTTCCATCGTCATGCGCTGCGGCTCATCATAATCCATTCCCCGAAAATCAGGATTATAACTCTGGAAGTCAATGGTCACTTCTTCCTCATCATCTTCCATGGAAATGGGAGAACCCATCAGCTCAAAGTTCTCATCTATGTAATATCCCCGCGTTTTTCCATAACGCACAATCTGATCCAATGTCCAGCCAACACCCTGTTCCCCCGGGCCCCTGCTGATCTGTACGATCACCCGGTCCATATCCAGCTTGCCATCTGTCTCAAACATATCTTTGTATCCCACATAAGTGAAAATACTGTCAATATCCTTTGCCAGCTGATCGTTAAACTGGGAGGAGTCCTCATAGGCATCCTCATAGATCCACTTGATCCCCTTTCCATAATTGGAATTGAGATACATAGCACTGATCCCGAACACGGCCATGGCAGCAAATATAATATGCAGAAGGGTCAGCATCACTTTTCTTCGTGCAAATTTCCGTCTCTCATCTATCATAGGGCCACCTATTGTTTTTCAATCTTATAACCTACACCCCATACCACTTTCAGATATTTGGGTTCCCTGGGATTAATCTCAATCTTTTCCCTGATATGACGGATATGCACTGCCACGGTATTATCCGCTCCAATGGCTTCTTCGTTCCATATCTGCTCATAAATCTCGTCAATGGAGAACACCTTTCCCGCATTCTTTACCAAGAGAAGGAGAATATTATACTCAATGGGAGTGAGCCGGATCGGCTCGCCATCCACTGTTACCTCTTTATTGTCATCATTAATCTGAAGCCCTCCGCATTTGTAAACCTGACCTTCGGCCTGCTGGTTCAGATTCCCTAACTGCGTATATCGGCGCAGCTGGGATTTTACCCTTGCTACCAATTCCAGTGGATTGAATGGCTTCGTGATATAATCATCTGCCCCAATATTAAGCCCCAGTATTTTGTCTGCATCCTCTGATTTTGCAGAAAGGATAATGATGGGGATGCTGCTGGTTTCCCTGACCTTGAGAGTCGTCCTGATCCCGTCTAACCCAGGCATCATCACATCTACAATGAGAAGATCCACCTCATTGGTTTCCAGATTTTCCAGGGCCTCATATCCGTCATATGCCTTGATGACCTTAAACCCTTCTCCTGTCAGATAAATATCGATCGCTTCCACGATCTGTTTATCATCGTCACACACTAAAATAGTCTGCATCTTACATCCTCCTCATACTTTAGAAACCTTACAGCATAGGTAAATTCAAAATATCCTCTATCCCACACAGCATAGGTAAATTTTAGAATATCCTCCATGCGCAGATGAAGTTATTAGCCCACCACTGGCTCAATCCTCTGTGCACCACACGTCCATTACTGGAAGAAGCATCAATGACCGTACCTCCTCCTGCCGCGATGCCCACATGGCCTCTTACTACCACAATATCTCCTGCCTGTATATCATTAAAGTTGGTGATCTTTGTATAGCGTCCCACATTTCTCCATCCGGAGGAGGTCAGATAGCTCTGGTTTACTCCTGCCTGGTTCAGACACCAATATACAAAACCGGAACAGTCAAAGGCATTTGGCCCCTTCGCGCCCCATACATAAGGAGCGCCTACCTTTGAAGATGCAACGGAGATCAGCGTAGACACACCGCCTCCACCGGAAGGAACCTTTACCGGAGGCTGGTTATTCTGGGCAGGCTTTCCTGTATTTCCATTAGAGCCACCTGGCCTGCTGTTGGTTCCTCCTGTTTGACCGCCGGAAGGCCGGGAATTTGCTGAGCCTGCAGCGGCTTTCTTTACATTGTCCCCGGTCAGCTTCGCCATAGTCTGCACGCCTACCAGGCCATCAGCGGATAATCCGTTTCGTGACTGGAAATTCCTTACCGCATTTTCGGTAGCCTCTCCATAGTATCCGGTAACATTTCCTGCTACCAGATAGCCATATTTATTCAGCAGCTTCTGTACTTTTGTGACGGAATCTCCCCGCTCTCCCAACATTAATCCATTTGGTCTTGCATCCGGGCTGTTGAGAGCGATCCTGGTGGAAGGTCCAAGATAACCGTCCACAATCTGATCATTTCTGGCCTGGAACTGCTTAACGGCTACTACCGTATCCTCGCCATAAGCTCCGTCCGGCGTAGTAGTCAGGTATCCCAATTCCTTTAAACGCTCCTGGCTGGCCAGGACCACCTCGCTCTTTTCCCCGTAAGCCAGGTAATTGGGCCTGATCTCATCACTGTAAAGGAGATTGATGGTTTTCTGTCCCACCTTTCCATCCGTATTTAATCCGTTTACCTCCTGGAGCTTTAAAACAGCTGCCTCTGTGGAGTCTCCAAAGCTTCCTGTAACCATATTGGCGCTGGCCAGATAACCAAGTTCGTACAGACGCTGTTGGATGCGCTGAATATCATCTCCCTCTGCCCCCTTGGATACAGCGTAATACTTTGCATCCTCTGCCATAATGGCTTCCCAGGTCACATTTCCCACAATCCCATCCATGGGAAGTTCATTCTGCCTCTGGAAATGCTTGACCGCCTGCTGAGTCATTTCACCAAAATAATCCGTAGGCTCATCGTTATCCATAAATCCCAGATCCATCAGGCGCTGCTGGAGCTTTTTGATAATCTCATGGCGGACTCCGATACGCAGGTATTCCGGCGCCGGCGCCGCCTCGGGCAGATCTACATCATTTAATCCTGGCAGAATCTGACCCTCCAGCCCTAAGGGAGCAATCGTCTCCGGAAGCTCCTGGACAATCTTTACCTCCGATGGAGTCGCTTCCCCCCCGCCGGACGGAGCGCTTTTCCCGCATCCTGCTAAACAAGCGCAGAGAGATAAAATCCCCACACCATATATCATTTGTTTTCTGTATCTTAAATTCATGAAAAGCATATCCTTCCTGTCTCTTCTTTTGCCATCAGCGAAGCAGATCTTCCGCTGTCCGGTTGACCCGGAAATCAGAATCAACCTTATTCTAACACATTTTTTAGGGAATAGCGATACAAACCTTTTAACAAAAAAGCGCCTGCCCGGAATTTTTCCGCGGCAAACGCCATTCTGTCTTTTTTACTTGCCTTCTCTCATCTTCTTCCCGCTCCGGCCAAATTTCCTTCTCTTAAAAAATGGAATCTTGGCAGTGGAAGCGGCGGCGGCCTCAGCCTGACCTCCCTTCTGATAGCTTCTCAGCGTCTCGTCCAGTTGGCGGAACCGTTCTTCCTCCTTCTGGTCGGAGGTCTGAAGCAAAAATTCCAGCTCCTTGCCCATTTTTTCATTCACCAGGCAGCTAATATCCTGACTGAGCTTCTCATTATTGACCTCCAAAGCCCGCCCGATGATCAGATTCATGATCTGCTGGAACTGCTCCATTTTCTTTTCCATAGAAACTGCGGATACTTCGTCATTCTTCACAGCTGCAAGAGAGGTTCCTGCTGCTTCCTCCGCCTTCCATGCTGTCAGGGCCTCCCCCATATCACGCTCCAATACCTCATCTGAAAGCTCAGAGGATAACTGTCCGTCCTTCTTTAAAACCTGGTTCAATGCATGCTTGATCGCCTTTAGCTGATACCCCTTTTCCTTCAGGTTCTTCACCTGCCGGAACATGCGGATATGCAGATCCGTGTAGAAACGATGCCCCATCTCATTGCGGGGAATCTCTAACTCCAGCTCCTCCTCCCAGTACCTTAATACATGGGCCTCCACGTCAATCTTCCTGGACGCATCCGATATAAGATAATGTACTTCATCCATAGCCATTCTCTCCTTCACAAGTTAAAGTGCGCAAATACGCTGCAGCAGGCTTGTCCTGCCTCTACTTTTAAATGTATGCATTGAGAATCACTATTATGACATTACCGTTAAAGGGCTAGGAAAAATTTAGTCTCCCTGGCCTCCCTGCTGGGGGCGGGCCATATTTACAAATTTTGTATATTCCGGTTTCCAGAGCAGCGTTACCGTTCCGATGGGACCATTTCGCTGTTTTGCGATGATCACTTCCGCCTCATTCGGATGTTCCGTATCTTTATTGTAATAATCGTCACGATACAGGAACATAACCACGTCCGCATCCTGCTCAATAGCTCCCGACTCACGCAGATCGGACAGCATGGGACGGTGATCCTGCCTCGTTTCACAGGCACGGGACAACTGGGACAAGGCGATGACTGGGGCATGAAGCTCCCTGGCCAAAGCCTTCAGAGAACGGGAAATATCAGAAATTTCCTGCTGCCGGTTATCATTTCCCCCTTTTCTACTTCCGCTCATCAGCTGGAGATAGTCGATAATCACTATGCTGAGACCGTATTCCAGCTTCATTTTACGGCACTTCGACCGCAGCTCTGATATAGAGATACCCGGGGTATCGTCAATGATCAGCTTAGAATTTCCAATCACGCCAATGCCTTCCACCACTGCGTCCCAATCTGCATCCGTCAGGGAACCGGTTCTCAGCTTCTGGGAATCCACATTGGATTCCATGGAAAGCATTCGGTTCACCAGCTGTTCTTTTGACATCTCCAGGCTGAACACCATGCAGGGCAGATTTTTGCGCACAGACACATAATCCACCACGTTCAGCACAAACGCTGTCTTTCCCATAGAAGGGCGGGCTGCGATCAGAATAAAGTCAGATGGCTGGAAACCGGACAGCTTATAATCCAGGTCAATGAATCCGGAAGGAATCCCTGTGACAGTTCCCTGGTTCTTGTAGGCATCCTCAATCTTTTCCAGCACATTGATCGCTACCTGCTTAATAGGAACAAAATCCTGTCCGCTCCGGTTCTGCAAAAGATTGAAAATAGATTTTTCTGTATCAGACAGAATATTTTCTAACGGCTCCTTCCCTGCATAACAGGTATTGGCGATCTCCTCTGTTGTCTTGATAAGCCTTCTTAAAACTGCTTTTTCCCCCACAATGGAGGCGTAAGACTTTACATTGGCGGAGGTAGGGACCATAGTCATAATATCCCGGACAAAGTCCAGGCTGCTGACCTCCGGCGGCACATCCTTTTCCTTGAGACGGTTCTGGAGCGTCACCAGATCCACCGGCTTCCCTTCATTAAACAGCTCTACCATAGCATCAAACATGATCCCATACTGCTGCTGGTAAAAATCCTTTCCTGTAATGATCTCTGATGCCGCGATCACCGCCTCCCGATCCATGAGCATGGAGCCGATCACCGACTGCTCTGCCTCCAGGCTATGGGGAAGCACCCGCTTGATCAGCGCTTCTTCCATATCATTCATATGCGGATCTCCCTGTTAGACCTCCACTACCTTCACAGACAGCTTACCTGTCACGTCCTTATGCAGCTTGATGCTCACCTCAAAGCTTCCTGCTGCCTTAATAGGAGTGCTCAATACGATTTTTTTCTTATCAATATCAAGTGAAAGCTGGTCAGCAATTGCCTTGCTGATCTCCTTGGAGGAAATGGATCCGAATGCCCTTCCCCCTTCTCCTGCCTTGATCTCCAGAGTCACAGCCGCTGCATCAAGCTTTGCTGCCAACTCTTTTGCCGCTGCCAGCTGCTCTGCTGCAATCTTCTCATTATTGGCCTTCTGAAGCTTTAAGTCGTTCAGATTTTTGGAATTTGCCTCCACTCCCAGCTTTTTAGGGAGAATAAAATTTCTTGCATATCCGTCATTTACCTTTACGATCTGCCCTTTTTTTCCTAATGCCTTTACATCCTGAAGTAATACGATTTCCATTTTTCTGCTTCCTTTCTATATCTATTATGTCATAATATGTCAAAGGGATCCTTCTGCTAAGATACCTCGCCTTCCTCCATCATCTGGCGGATCACCTCTTTTAAGCGCTCCTTCGCCTCTGCCACTGTAGCATCCTTCATCTGGGCTCCTGCAATGGTGCGGTGTCCTCCGCCGCCCAGCTTTTCCATCATAACCTGGACATTCACTTCGTCAATGGATCTGGCGCTGAAATAAATCACCCCATTGTAATCGGTCAGAACCACAGAAGCCTTCATTCCACGGATCTCCAGAAGCTCATTGGCTGCCTGTGCGCCGATAATGGTAGGGCTGTCAAGCCCTTCTGCCGGGCATTCGCTGATGGCAAAGGCGTCCATGAATACCTCCGCCTTCCTTACCGCTTCGGCTTTCGCCTGATAATCCTTCATATCTTCCCTGAACAGCTTGCGAACCCTTGTAATATCCGCACCGCTTCGTCTTAAAAACGCTGCCGCCTCAAAGGTTCTCACACCTGTCTGGTTGGTAAAATTCTGAGTGTCGATCACCACGCCTGCATACATGGCATCCGCCTCTGCCGGCCGTATGCGGATTCCGTCCGCAATATACTGCAGCACCTCCGCCACCATTTCACAAGTGGAGGACGCATATGGCTCCACATAGGACAGGACTGCATTGTCAATGATCTCACTGCTGGTTCTGTGATGATCCAGCACTACAATGGTTTTAACTAATCCCAAAAGGGAAGGCTCATCGGTAATACTGGGGCGGTTTACATCTACGATCACCAGCATGGTTCCCGGATCTGCCAGCTCTGCCGCTTGAGGGCCCTTTAAAAACATATCGTCCGGGTAATCGGGGTTTCCGATAAACCGATCCATCATAGGCCGCACCGATGAGGTAACCTCATTTACCACAATATTAGCCTTCTTATTCATAGACATAGCAATGCGGTAGATTCCCACAGCAGCCCCAAAGGAGTCTATGTCTGCCATCCGGTGTCCCATGATCAGCAGCCGGTCCTTATTCTCCATCAGCTCCCTGAGGGCATGGGCCTTTACGCGGGCCTTTACACGAGTCGTCTTCTCGATCTGCTGCGCTTTTCCGCCATAATACTGGATCTTATCGGAATCCTTCACTACAGCCTGGTCGCCGCCGCGGCCCAGAGCCATATCGATGGAGGCTCTGGCGTACTCATAATTCTGGCTGTAGCTCTCTCCATTCATTCCGATTCCAATGCTCAGGGTCACTGCCATATCATTTCCTATATTAACGGTTTTTACATCCTCAAGAATCGAAAAACGCTCCTCCTGGATCTTGGCCATGTATTGCTGACGGATCACAAAGAAATATTTATCCTTCTCGATCTTTTTCACAATACCGCTCATGCTGGAAATGTATTTGCTGATCTTACGGTCGATCAGAGCAGTCAGAAGGGATCTGCGCACTTCCTCCACGCTCTCTAACGCTTCGTCGTAGTTATCCAGATAGATCAAGCCCGCTACCAGCTTCTGGTCGTTGATCTGCTGCCTGTATTTCAGTACCTGGGTCTCATCCTGAAGGTAAATAGCCGTCACTGCGGTATCAGAACCCTCCAGTCCCCCTGCGGCAATTGCTTTTTCCAGGCTTTCCATCATGACCTGCTTCAGATCCACGCGGAAACGCCGTTCTCCCAGGCTGCTGTGAATGCTGGTGATCTTTCCCCCGGTTGCCAGCATTTCCCGGCTCACCTCAGGAAATATGGCTGTAATATTTTTACTGGAGTTTTTTTCCTCCTCAAGAATGGACAAAAACTCTCTGTTTGCCCAAAGAATATGACCGGAGCCGTCCGCCACTGCATAAGGAACCAGCATCTCCTCCATAAGCGTCTGCCGGCCCTGCTCATAGGCGGAAGAAAATGCGATCAGCCCTGCTAATATCCCCCTTTTTCTGGAAAAATACAGCCAAAGCGCCACCCCTATATAGACAACGGTAAAGAGAGACACGATAATACCAGCCGTCACAGACACAGCGGCAACAATCGCAGTCAGCAGGATCAAAAATACCGACAGATACAGCGGCCATTGCAGATAGATCCTGAAAATTCCCCGCGTCTTTCCTTTATCTTTCATAGTCTTCCTCCACTGATACCCAAAAATCGGAATATGCCTATCTTAATTAGTATACCATATAGCACCCCTTTCGTCCATTAGTAATAAAAGCTCAGGACAAACGCATGAGTAAATAAATTGTGAACAAATCCCCTTTTTCTGGTATGA
>CABQJX010000051.1 GCA_902464595.1 uncultured Lachnoclostridium sp.
GACGGGAACGGCTCCCTCCAGTCTTCAGCTGTGGACTTTAAGGGAGGAGAGGATTTCGGGGCTGCTGTGGAGCAGTATTATGAGCTTCACGGAAAACACCTGTATGATGAGTGGAAGGTTCAATATGGAGAGGATGCCTCTCAGCTGGAAGCGGAATTGTCGGAGATGCTGACCCAGCGCTCCTTTCTCACTGGGGTGGAATCCACAGCAGAGGTCAAGATCTCCAACCAGGTCATCAGACGCAGCATTGAGGTGAAGGCAGCCTATGGGCTTAAAAGCCCCCGGTTTCTGGAGTATGTGGGCGTTCCGGCAGATCTCACCCTCAAGACCTATGTGACCCAGTGCGCCTCCAACCCCACGGAGCTGGTCCGTAATGTGGATCTGGCTACGGATCTCATCAGCTTCCTTTTGGAGCGTTTCGGGGTAAAGGACCGGGTTGATTCATTTTTGAAAAAGGCAGAAGACATTAAGAATAAGATTTTATAAGGGGTAGGAATGAAAAAGTTTACAAAAAATGTAAAGGGATCCATCGCCCTCTTTTTGTCCATGATCATTCTTCTCCTGGTAATCCTGGAGGGATTTCTCATTGACGGAAGTAAGGTGCTGGCGGCGAAAATGATGATGTCCAGCGCCGGGGATATGGCTTTGAACGCAGGTCTAACCCATTACGACGAGGCTCTGAGGGATATTTACGGTTTGTTTGCAGTCAGCGAGACCGAGGAGGAGCTGACCGCCAATCTGAAAGCCTATTACCAGAAAACATTGGGAGAGAGCGTGGGAGGCGAGGACAGCGGAGGATATACAGATCAGCTGTTGGAATATATTGAACAGACCATCCAGACTGGCTGGAATAATGAGGAGGCAGGAAAGCTGTTGGATATGCAGCTGTCTGACGATTTCAGCGCTTCTGGAGTAGAGCAGTCGGAGCTGTCCAATCCCCCTGTGCTAAAGAGCCAGATATTAGAGTATATGAAATACCGGGGGCCTGCCAGCCTGGGATACGGTATGCTAGAAAAGCTCCACATGTTTAAGCAGGTGAAGCAGCAGCAAAAGGTTATGGAGGGAAAGCTGAATTACGAGGAAAAGATGTCAGATGTACAGAAAGCATGTGAGGAGGCATACGAAAATATCGATCCCTACAACAAGCTGCTGGACGGGGATTTAAACCCGGATAAGGTGGAGGGGGACAGCCATGCCATCAACGAAAACATACACAAGTCCATTGTGGCAGCCTGGTGTCTGAGCCTGGTATCCAGGGATATTGGTTTAGATCCCCATTGGGAGAGGGATAATGGCACAAGTTCTTCCAATATGGATCAGGCATTTCAGCGGTGCATTCTTCTTAACTCCATGTCAGTTGCCTGTGAGGCGGCAGAAGCGGATCTGGCAGGAGATTTCTCCCTTCACCCTTCCGGGGCAGCCCATGCGGCTAAGGTGATGATCGGGTATGTGGAGGAGTTTGAGGTTTACCAAAATCTGTACACCACCTGGCAGAATTATCTGGAGGAATACGAGGAACGGCGGGAGGCGGAACTGGACGGCCTGGACGACGAAGAGGACGAGAGTGAAATTGAAGCCATCGAGGAAGAACTGGAGGAGCTGGAGGAGGAAAAAGAGGAATATGAGGAGCAGTACAATGATATGGAGCAGTCCATTGAGCAGTGTATTGCAGTCATTGGAACAGCCCAAAATGTTTTAAAGGAAGATATTGACAGCCAGATGAAAACGGCGGCTGATTCATTAAATAGTCTGGCGAAGAGTGCTGAACAGTTAAAAAAACTGGCTGAGAATGGAAAGTCAGCGTTGGATGATGTGCTCACGCGAATGGGTGAGCTGGAAGCCCTGGGAGAGTCATGGCAGAGTTCTATCAGCAGCCTGGAGAATGGCGATATCAAGACCTCTATGCAGCTGGATAAGAATAATAAGGCGGAGGCTCTGGATCGGGATAAAATAAAGATCCTGCAAGGGCGGCTGGACAAGGGGATTGAGTACGGGGATATGCTGTTGAATGCGGCAAAAGTGACATCGGCTGTCAGCTTTATCCTATATGAGGGACAGAAATCCTCCTACTCCGGCTGGCTGAAGAGCAGGTTTGAGGGAACCTCCTATGGAGGTGAAACACAGCTTGAAGGCATCAGCTACCAGTCCTTTGATGTGCCGGCTCAGGCAGAGCGGGCCAAAGAAACCGGCGCCCTTTCTGACGGGACTGTAACCGTTTATTTCCTGGATCCGTCAGGGGGACAGGAACAGGATGGCTATTGGAAAATGAATCTGGCCTCCACGAAGGAGCAGATGGGGCAGATCTCCGCCAAGGAGGACGAGTTTTTTAAATACCTGGAGCGTGTGTGTCCCGAAAGGGAGACGGATAAAGCTTCTAAGGAGGACGGAGAGGCGGCAAAGGAGTCCCTTCTGGAAAAGGGGGGGAGTGTGGATCTGACGCCGGAAGAACCCCTTCCCAGTCTGCCTGGGGATGTGACGGGAGCCGGGGGAGGAACGTCAGGGAAGTTTGACAAGACGGATTCAGGGGCAGATGAGAAAAACGTGTCAAAAGATGCAAAGGAAAACACCCAGAGCTCTGCGAATTTCCTGGAAGGCATCGGGGAGCTTCTGGAAAAAGGGCGGGATAAGCTGTATTTGTCCGAGTACGCCACAAAGATGTTCAGCTGCTATACGACGGACAAGCAAGAAGCAGTGGCTTCTACTTTAAGCGGATATGCTTTTACAGCGGATCACAATCAGATGTACAAGGCAGAGGTGGAGTACATTCTCTGGGGAAATACAGACGGCACAAAGGACGTACAGTATACCCTGGCTACAATCTTCGGCGTCCGCTTTCTGTTAAACAGCCTGTACGCCTTTACAGGGGATCCTGAGATCCGCCAGGTATCCCTGGCTATCGCAGCTTCCATTGCAGGCTGGACGGGATTTGGCGTGCCTTTGGTTCAAAGCGTGGTGATACTGGGCTTTGCACTGGCGGAGACTGCGTTGGATCTTGAGGCATTGAAGAAGGGGGAGAGCGTTCCCATCTATAAGTCCACCTCCAACTGGATGATCAAGCCCAGCGGATTTACAAAGGAAGCCATCGAGCAGGCGGTTGACAGGGTGGGTAGCGCTGCCAAAAAGTATCTCTTTGAACAGCTGGATCAGCTGACAGAGGATACAAAGGGCGCTTTCAAAGAAAAATTAAACGAGTATACGAATGAGACGATAGATAATATCGTGTCAAGCGCTTCCGCCGCTGTTTTAAATCCCCTGCAGGAAAGAATCCTGGGCCTTGTGAACGTAGTATCTCCCCAAAAGGCAGATGTTGAGACAAGGATAGATCAGTGTATATCGAGAATACAGGAAAGTATCAACAGCGAAAGTGACAGTGTGATGAAGGAGGCAAAACTGGCTGCTGTGAATTACGTGGGAACCAGGCTGAAGAAAAAATTAGTGAACCTGGTTGACGAGGTCCAGCAGCAGACCATGACCAATGAGCAGATTACAGAGAAGGTAAACCAGACATTTGCCAATATTACCAAAGAACTGAAGGGTACATTAAAATCTGTAGTGGATCCGGCAGTTAGGGAACTGACGGGAAAGGTAGATGAGGCCCTTAATTCCGCCAACGAGGATTTACAGGAAAAAGTGAGCGAAGCCATGGACGATATGCTGACCCGCATCAACTGCGGCGTTGCCTTTGCTGATACGGAAAGCATCAACGTGGACGGTTCAAAGGGAAGGACATCAGGTTCCGCAGCTCTCACCATGAACTATCAGGAATATTTGTGGATGTTCATAGCAGTTCAGAGCATTGCAAATGAGGATGCTTTTTTAAAGCGCATAGGAAATCTGGTCCAGGCAAACCTGGCCGCCTCCAATACAAAGCCCTCCCCTGATTTTAATATTACAGGGGCCTATACCTTTCTCCAGGTAGATGCATCCGCAGATCTCTCTACTACCTTCTTCTCCATGCCCGTGCCTGTGGCTGGAGGCGGCGGAACGGTATTAGGGCAGGATTCCTACAGTGTCGGCTATCACGGGATCCTGGGATATTAAAAGGAAAGAGAAGAGGGAGGACGAGCCATGAAACGAGAAAAGGGTTCCCTGACCGTGGAGGCGGCCATTGTGCTGGTGATCTTTATTTTCGGCTATGCGGCCATTACCAGCATAACCGATTTTATACGGGCCCAGATGATCATTCAGCAGAGTATTACCCAGGCTGCAAAGGAAATATCCTCTTACTGCTACCTTGTGAGCAAAACCGGGCTTATGGAGGACAGTGGGGAGATCCATGAGGAAGCAGGGCAATTTAAAGAGAGCACAGACGAAGTGATCGACACGGTGGCAAAGCTTTATGAGGCAATTTCAGACGGCTCTGAGCATATAAGCGCTTCGGTGGGAGAGATCGAGAGCAGCCAGACGCTGGAGGAGGCTTTTTCCAATGTCCAGGACGCAGCGGACATTACACAGCAGGAATTTCAAAACATGGTGACCCAGGCCAACAACATGATTGAGACGGGAGGAGATTATTTCAGCGATCCTAAGAGGATCCTGAAAGGATTGGGGGCCTTGGCTAAGGACGGAGCTTTGAGCGCAGTCAAATCCTATGTGATCATGGCTCCCATCAGCAAATCCATGGTCAAAGGCCAGATCGAGCCTTACGGCAGGAACGGGAAGGGAGAAGACATTCTAGAACGGCTGGGGGTGGTAGATGGTCTGGACGGGCTGAATTTTGTGGGAAGCACCTTGTTTAATGACGGAACTACCGTCACCGTACAGGTCTCCTACACCATGAAGGTAAGATATCCGGGATTTGATGAAAAAGAATTTCATTTTACCCAGGCAGCTTCCACCCAGGCCTGGGGCTCTCATGACAATAACCGTTTTTGGAGAGAATAAAAATCAAACAACTAGGAGGAACAAGATGAAAAAGAGAGCAGTATTACTGGCAGCTATGGCAGCCCTGTACCTTTGTGGGTGCGCAAAGGGGGAGACAGCAGTGGCAGAAAATAAAACAGCCCAGGAAAGCAGCGGGGAGTCAAAGGAAGAAACCGCATCACCGGAGGGTGCAGAAGCCTCCCAGACACAGACGGAGAAGGCGGATCAGGAGGAAGCAGGGGACAGCCAGGTGAGCCAGGACTTCCGGGATCATTTTAGCGAGATAACCATTAACGGGACAACCCTTCAATTTCCCATAAGCTATAAGAACTTCACAGCAGCCGGTTTTGAGATGCAGTCTACTTATGTAGATGAAATATATAAGGGTGAGCGAATAGGGGGGACGGCCTGCTGGAAGGAAGGGGAGAACAATTTCTTTGCAGTAGACATCAGTCAGAACAGCAGCGATGATAAGATCAATGTGGAAGATGGAGATATTGTGTCTTTTACCTGGGATCGTATGTCCTATGGGGGGCAGGATGTAACCTTTTACGGGGGCATCCATGCGGATTCTACCCGTGAGGAGGTAGGAGCTGTTTTGGAGGAAATAGACAGTGACGATTCGTCGGCCAGCTATGAGCTGTTCCTGGATGAGGATAAGACAATGGGGCTGTACGTTCTGTTCCTGGGCGACGAACTTACGACCGTAAACCTCTATACAGACTACGCAAACGAAGGGTGATCCAAGTGACAGCAGCACAGGTTATGTTACTTTCAATTCTGACGGTCTTTGGAGTAATAGGAGGCGTGTTTTTTGGCAGATACCAGCTTATGCGGTGGAAGCTTTGGGAGGGGAAACAGAAGCTGTATCTGATTGCAGGCTGTGTTCTGATCTTCGGGGGAGCAGGCTATCTGAATGGCCAGTACGGCTATCATATTTTGAAGATCCTGCGGTACTGGATCCTTCTGTATGGACTGCTGCTCTTGGGGATGTTGGATCAGCAGAGGAAGATCATTCCTAACCGGGCGCTGCTGGCCCTCCTGGGAGTACGGACCCTCCTTTTTATCCCGGAATGTATCTGCTTTTTCCAGCTGGCAGGGGAGCTTTTGATTTCCTCCTTTGCAGGGCTTTTTGGAGGGCTTGTCCTATTCCTGGCTGCCGGGATTATTGCCAGAAGCGGCATCGGAATGGGAGACGTAAAGCTCATTGCCGTAACTGGGTATTTTTTAGGATTTAAGGTGCTGATGAGCAGTCTGATCATCACCATGGTTCTCACCGTCCTTGGCGGGATTATTACACTGGTATTCAAAAAGGCAGGGCTTCGGTCAGAGATGCCCTTTGCGCCCTTTGTATTCTGGGGGACGCTGACAGCGGTGATACTTGGCTGCTAGGAGCCATCAGTAAGGATTTTAAGGAGTCAAATGATATGAAACGAGCAGTATTGGCAGGTATGGTTGCCCTTTGTGCCCTGGGCTGGTATGTGACGGGAAAGGATATGATCGCCCGTCCCATGGCTTACAGCCGCCTGATGGAGCAGGCAGAGCAGTATGAAAAGGATAAAATCTACATACGGGCCATTGAAACATACAAGGAGGCTCTGGAATATAAGCCGGAGTCTATTGAGATCCAGAGCCGGATCGCGGAGGATTATCTGTCTCTGGGAGACGAATCTTCCTTTATCAACCGCTGTAATTCCATCAACAGCACATACAATTATCCTATATCTGTAGTAACGCGTCTGGCGGATTATTATATGGAAAACAACCGGAATGACAACGCCATTACCCTTCTCACAAAGGCAAGAAGGGTTCATGAGGGAAATCCGGATCTGGCGGAGCGCTACGAAAAGCTGAGGTACACTTATAAAGAAGTTTATGTCAGCTATGATGAGATATGGCCTATGAGAAATGACAGTGCAGTCATTGTGGAGGAAGGAAGATACGGGCTTATAAAGCCTTCCGGGAAGGCAATCCTGCGGTGTGCCAATGAAGCTGTTCTTCCCCTGTCTAATGACCGGACACAGATTCCTGTAAAGCAGGAGGGAGAGACCTTCTTTGCAAATAATGACGGCTACCGGATCGAGGTTCCGAAAGAGGGACGTCCGGTAGAGGCTCTGGGAGTTCTCTGCAACGGGAAAGCTCCGGCTATGATTGGTGGCGCTTACGGGTATGTAGACGGGAAATTTAATGAGCTGACCTCCTTTGAATGGGAGGACGCCACGGTGATCCAGTCAGGCTTCGGCTCTGTGAAAAAGGAGGGAAAATGGGCTCTCATCAATGAAAACCTTGAGGTTTTTACAGACTATATTTATGAGGATGTAAAACGGGATGTATACGGCTACTGCTCGATCTCAGGAAGGGTGTTTGCAGGCAGGGAAGGAGAGTACCGCCTGTATAATGAAAAGGGGGAGCCAGTGGGGGATGGTGTATTTGAGGATGCAGTCCCCTTTGTTTCCCAGGAGCCTACTGCTGTAAAGAAGGATGGGAAATGGGGATTTATCGATCTGGATGGACGCATGGTGATCGAACCCCAGTATGAGTCTGCGGAAGGCTTTAATGAGGGGCTGGCTCCGGTAGAGACATTAAACGGATGGGGGTATATTACCCAGGACAACCGTATGGTGATCGCCGACGAGTTTAAGGGGGCCCATTATTTTTATAAGGGATACGCGCCTGTCAAGACAGGAAACTCCTGGTCAGTCATTGAGCGGAATGTGAAGGAGGGAAATGCTTAATATGCATCAATTTACGTATGAAAATCAGGGGACAGAAACCTTTTTGTCCTACCATTTGGAGCAGGGGGAAACCCTGGATCATTTTGCAAGGGGCATGCTCCAGAGCAATGAGATCGGCGGTATTATAAAGCCGGCCTTTACCATGAGGGATACGGATCAGTATTTAAAGTATCCGATCACCTCCAGGCTTCCTTTAAAGGAGTATATCCAAAGGGATATGGAACGCAAGGATGTCTTAAAGTTCTGCCAGTCCTTTGCGGAGACGGTGGGGGAAATCCAGGAATACATGCTTTCCCAGGAAAAACTGGTTCTTGATACAGATGTTATCTTTGTGGATGTGGGGGAAAAGAAGGCTGAATTTATTTATCTTCCCATTGATGAATTTCAGAACAGCGTTTCACCGGAGGAATTTTTGCGCAGCTTCCTTTCCCGTCTTCGTTTCCGGCAGGAAGGGGATCTTTCCTATGTGGCAAAGCTGCTTCATTTTCTGAACCAGCCTGGGGGAATGGATCTGGATGAGTTAAAGCGGATTCTGATCCGGCTTACAGATGAAAAAGAGGAAACCCAGAAACAGGTATTCGCGCCAATACAGGATCCAGTTCCGGCCGCCTCCCAGCCGCCCTATCATCAGGATCCAGTTCCGGCAGCGCCCCAGCCGCCCTATTATCAGGATCCGGTTCCGGCAGCGCCTCAGCCGCCTTACCATCAGAACCCTGATATTGGTTCCTCTTCCATGCCGGGAATGATACCAGATATGCCTTCTGGGCCTTTTGAGCCGGAAGTTAAGGGAAAGAAGAACAAGGGAAAAGAGAAAAAGGGAAAAGAGAAAAAGGGGCTTTTTGGCCGCCATGAAAAAAATGAAAAAGGGCTGCCTCCAACGCCGGTAGCTGTTCCAGGCATGGAAATACCCATGAACAGCGGAGTAAAACCGGAACCAGAGATTATCCTGAAGGTAGATGAAAACGGAGCCTTTTTGCCGGATCAGGGAGTGGAGTCGGAGAATCATAAAAAGAAGGGATTATTCCATTTTGGCAAAAAGAAGAAGGAGAAAAAGGCGGCAGATATGCCTCCGGCTCCTGTCTCAGCTCCTGTTTCGGCTCCAGTTCAGGAGTTTCCGGGAGCTGCCCCTGGGTTCTCTGTGCCTCCGGTTCAAGCACCGGTCCAGGAGGGATACTATAGAGATCCGTCCGTCTCTTACAGCGGCCGCAGCGACAGCAGCGAGCCAGAGAATAAGACAGTGATCCTGGGAGGAGGAAATGAGTACGGTTCTACTGTAATCCTGGGAAACAGTGACAGCTCCCAGCAGGGCCAGAGAGCCAGCGTTGCCAGGCTGGTCCGCCGCAGAAACGGACAGTCTGCGTTTATCAATAAAGAGGTGTTCCATATTGGACGGGAAGGAAGCTTTGCAGATTTTTATATCGGGGATAACCCTGCGATCGGATCAGCCCATGCGGATATTTTTGTGGATGGAACGGAGTACTATATCTGTGACCGAAATTCCCAGAACCATACGTATGTAAACCGTCAAATGGTTTTGGCCGGACAGAGGATACGTCTGACCAGCGGGGACGTGGTTACCCTTGCGGACGAAGATTTCGATTTCTTCATCCAATCATAAAAGAGATTTCAGTGAGGTGCATATGAAGTATCTGTATTCCTGCCAGACGGACATTGGAGCCACACGCAGTGTCAATCAGGACGCCCTGGTGATCAAATGCAGGGAGTATTCGGGAAGAAGGATCCTGATGGCTGCGGTCTGCGATGGAGTCGGGGGATTAAAACAGGGGGAGGTTACCAGCAGGAGAGCCGCAGAGCTTCTTTCCCAGTGGTTTGACTACGAACTTCCACAGCTCATGGCCCAGGGAGATATTCAGGGAGCGCTACGGTTCCGGATCCAATCCTTTATTACAGACATGAACCAGCGGATCTATTATGAGGACAGGAGCCGGGGCATATCCAGCGGGACGACGTTGAGCCTTCTCCTTATATGGGAGCAGCAATATCTTATCTGCCAGGTGGGGGACAGCCGTATTTACTGTATCGACCAGGAGACGCGGCAGCTTACAAGGGATCAGTCCCTGATCCAGAGGGAGATTGAGAACGGAAGGCTTACCAAAAGCCAGGCGGTTTCCGATCCCAGAAGGAATGTGATCCTGCAGTGCATAGGGGCCAGGGAAGAACTGCAGCCTGATTTTTATGAGGGACATATCAGCAGGGAATCCGTATTTATCCTCTGCACCGACGGGTTCTGGCATTATATGGCGGATGGGGAATGGATAGAGAATTTTTCCCCGGCTGCTGTAAAGCATGAACAGCAGCTTTATCAAAGCCTGACCCGGCTGATCCGCTGTATGATCGGACGGGGCGAAATGGATAATATTACAGCGGTTGCGGTAAAAGTATACTAAAGGCAGGGGACAAAAGGAAAGGCATCAAAGGAAAAGGATCAAGGGAAAAGCCGGGCAGCAAAGGAGATGGGACAGATGGAATATTCGATTTTGACTCGCAGGGGCGGCAGGGATTTAAATGAGGACGCCGCCCTGGTAAGGACGGATGAAAAGGGATTTTGCTGTCTTTTGGCAGACGGCCTGGGAGGACATTCCAGCGGAGAAGTGGCCTCCCGTCTGGCCACAGAAACAGGAGCTTCCCTGTTTGAAAAAAGAGAGCCGGAAAAAACAGGGGATTTTCTGGAACGCTGCTTTACAGAGGGCCAGAAAGCTATTTTAAGAGAACAATCCCTCCGGCATAATGATATGAAGACCACTCTTACTGCATTGGCAGGTACTGGTTCGACACTGCAGTGGGGGCATATCGGGGATTCCCGACTCTATTATTTTAAAAATGGCAGAATGTCCGTGCGGACACTGGATCACAGCGTTCCCCAGATGCTGGTATCCTGTGGGGAGATTAAAGAGAAGGAGATCCGGGGACATGAAGACAGGAGCCGTCTTCTGCGGGTCATGGGAGGCGAGGACAGAGCCTTTCGCTATGAACTTTCAAATCCGATCCGGCAGGAGGAGGGAACTGCATTTCTGATCTGTACCGATGGATTTTGGGAGTGGGTCGAAGAAAAGGAAATGGAGCGCACATTGACCCGTTCTTCATCGCCTGAGGAATGGCTGGGCCAGATGGAGGAGATACTGCTGAAAAGAGGAAAAGGACAGGATATGGATAACTATACGGCAGTGGGGATTTTCTTTGGCAGACAAAAGAAAGGGTTTTTAGGATTATTTTAAGGGAGACGGAAAAAAACAGATATGAAATTACGTTGCCTGAACTGCATGAAAGAGTATGAAGAAGGGAATGTTTGCCCTTTTTGTGGATTTGAGGAGGGAACGCCGCCGAAAGAGATCTATCACCTCTATCCGGGAGTGGTCTTAGCAGACCGTTATATCATAGGAACGGTTGTGGCAAGCGGAGGATTTGGCGTCCTTTACAGAGCATGGGATCAGAAATTAGAGATCATGGTGGCGGTAAAGGAATATTTCCCTTCCAGCTATGTAAACAGGAATCCCGGGGAAAAAGAAATTTTTGTTTATACCAGCAAGCAGCAGGGCCAGTTCCAGGCTGGCCTGGAGGGGTTCCTGGAGGAAGCGAAAAGCACTGCCAAATTCAGCAGCTGTCCCAATATTGTCAATGTGTATGACTATTTTAAGGAAAATGGAACCGCTTATATGGTTATGGAGTATATGGAGGGGATTACCCTAAAAGAATATACAAAGAACCAGGGCGGAAGGCTTCCGTGGGATGCCGCCGTCCACATTGTCAGCCGGATCAGCACAGACCTTGAGACTGTCCACCGGGAAGGGATCCTTCACAGGGATATTAAACCGGAAAATATTATGATCTGCACCAGTGGAGCGGTGAAGCTCTTTGATTTCGGGGCGGCCAGGTTTTCCGATGAGGAGAATGACAGGACAAGAGAAGTGATCCTGACCATAGGATTCGCCCCTCCGGAGCAGTACCGCAAAAAGAGTCGGCAGGGGCCATGGACTGACGTATATGCACTGGGAGCTACTTTGTACTGGCTGATCACAGGAAAGACGCCGGAGGAGGCAGAGGACAGGAAGCAGTCTACAGAACAGAAAAAAAGGGACAGTCTTCAGGCTCCAAAGGAATTGGTTCCCGAAATCCCGGATTATCTCAATACAGCAATCCTTCGGGCCATGGCCATACAGCCTCAGCTGCGTTTTCAGACCGCAGGACAGTTTCAGGATGCGATTTTACATAAAAAGGAATATCTGGAGCTGGAGCGGGAGCTGAAACGGCGTCTGCGCCTGCGAAAGATGGGCATTGGAGGATTGGTTTTTCTGCTGGCGGCATCAGGGATCGGCTGTCTCTCCTACTATAAAAAGAATCAGGATCTGGCGTCCTTAAACGGGGCGTATATCACCCTTTGGGCGGCTGCTGAGCCGGGAGAAGAGGAGAACAAAAAAAGCTGCCTGGAGCAGATGCTGGAGGAATTTCAGGCAGACTATCCCCTGGCACAGGTTCAGGTCACGGTCTGGCCGAAAGAACAATATGACACGGAGCTTCAAAAGGCAGAGGAGATGGGAACAGGACCGGCTCTCTATGAAATCCCGGAAGATGAGAGTATGGATTTGAAAAAAGATGAAGGTGGGAACCGGGAGGATCTGCGGCCCGTTTTGGAGCTCTTAGAGCCACAGGATTATTATGGTTTAGATGAGGCATTTTTGCAGACAGGGCCAGTATTTGTCCTTCCCTTAGGCATTCGTGCCGGAGCAGCTTATACCAATACATTGGTGGAGGCATATCCGGAGCAGAACAGCAGGGAAGCATATTTTGAAGAAGCTTCTGGCTTTTTTGTGGGAGATACAGGCGATTATCCTGCGGTGCAGGAAGCGTTTCCGGGAATTTATTCTGTGGAGGAGATGGATGCCACACCGGCTGCCTGGGATGAGATATGGGCTGTGGACAGCAGGCAGGAGGAGCTGGATAAGGAAGGAGCAAGGAAGGTTCTTTACTATTTTCTCAGTGAAGCAGCCCAGGATATTATGCATGTGCAGAATGCACAGAGCCTACCAGTGAATAAAAAGGAGCTGGAGGCATATTTGGAGCTGAATACAGAGTTAAGCTTTTTGGAATCTGTTTTCCACCAGGGACAGGCTCAATGGATGGAAAACGGGGAGACATTCCAGGCAGCTTTGGATGAAGGGTATAAGATCATGACAGAGCGAGGAAGGTGATAACAATGGTGAAGCGATGTATGGGCTGCATGGAGGAGATGGGCAGTGAAGCTGCATTTTGCTCCCAGTGTGGTTATGCAGAGGGAACGCCTGCTGCGGAAGCCTGCCACTTAAAGCCGGGAACCCTTTTAAAGGAACGTTACCTGATCGGAAGGGTTTTGGGTTTTGGAGGTTTTGGCGTCACCTATATAGGATATGACCAGCTGTTGGAAAAGAAGCTGGCAGTCAAAGAGTATTTTCCGGGAGAATTTTCCACAAGAGCTCCTATGCAGACAGAAATGACGGTTTTTTCAGGGGTAAAAGAGGAACAGTTTTTAAGCGGAAAGGAAAAGTTTATTGATGAGGCCAGACGGCTGGCAAAGCTGCAGAATGTGCCGGAGATCGTCCAGGTATACGATTGTTTTGAAGAAAATCACACAGCCTACATAGTGATGGAATATTTGGAGGGGGAAACCCTGAAAAAGAAGCTGGAGCGGGAAGGAAAAATGACGGTGGAGCAGGCTGTCCCCATTATTCTGACCGTGCTTCGGGCGCTGAAAGCAGTACATGCCATTGGAATCCTGCACAGAGACATAGCGCCGGACAATATTTTTATCACTTCCCAGGGGGAAGTAAAGCTTCTCGATTTTGGAGCGGCGCGGTTTGCCACAACCACCCGTACCCGAAGCATTACAACTCTGTTTAAACCGGGATTTTCGCCGGAGGAGCAATATAGGAGCCATGGGGATCAGGGGCCTTGGACGGACGTCTACGCCCTTGCAGCTACCTTTTACAACATGATCACTGGGATTGTGCCGGAAGAAGCGCTGGAACGGGCGGTTCAGGATCATTTAAAGCCTCCCTCTAAATTGGGAGTAACCATCGGACCCAATACAGAAGCGGCTTTGTTAAATGCCTTGAATGTGAAGGCAGAGGAAAGGACCCGGTCCGCAGAGGAGTTTGAAAGCCAGCTTTTTGCCAATGTAGTGAAGCGGGTGGTAGTCAAGCAGAAAAAGGCGGATGTGGGCCAATGGCCGGTGTGGGTAAAGGCACTTCTGGGCGTAGGAACCACGGCGGTGGCTGTCTTTGTAATCCTTATGGCAACGGGAGTCATTCGTTTTGAGGAGGCCCAATGGGGGGCCAGCGATGTTCCCCAGGGAAAAACCAGAGTTCCCAATTTTGTAAATGAGAAAATGGAAACCGCTCTTGCCAGAGGCTCAGAAGCAAATCTTACGGTTCAGGTTTACGATAAGCAGTATAGCAGCCAGATCCCTGAGAACCGGGTGCTGTCCCAAACAGTAAAAAGCGGGACTCTTTTGGAAGAGATGGAGCAGGTGGGCATTGTCATAAGCGCCGGTATTGAGAAAACCTATGTTCCCAATGTGATCGGAGTGGAAGAAGAGGAAGCGGTAACGATGTTAAAGGACGCAGGGCTTGTGGTATCTTCCAAAGAGGAGGAATACCGGGCCGCCCCCGGAACCATCGGCTGGCAGAGTGTACAGGAGGGAACGGAGACCGACACCGGAACCGAGGTTCAGATCATCATTTCCAAGGGAATTTCAGGTGGTGATCCTTCTGTGGAAGAAAGGGTGGATGATCTTACAGGACAGGCTTATGAGCAGGCGGCCGATCAGATGGCTGAAAAGTATCTGTATCTGGTTCGGAGAAGCTCTGAGTACAGCGATGCAGTACCGGAGGGGGCTATTATTCGTCAAACGCCTCAGGCAGGCAGTTCACTGAGCCAAAATTCTAATATCGAGGTGGTAGTCAGCCTTGGAAAAGAGCGGGTACATGTTCCCGACGTACAGTATAAGACCCAGGAGGAAGCTGTGCAGCTTCTGGCAGACAGCGGGCTTACAGCTGAGATACAAAGCGAGGCAGATCCTACCGTAGCCAGGGGAAGCATTATACGTCAGGAGACAGAGGCTGGAAGCCAGGTTGAAAAGGGCAGCGCTGTTGTGATCTATGTGAGCACAGGAGCGCCTCCTGAAAGGAATCAGCAGAGAACTGCGCCGCAGCAGACCGCAGCAGCGCCTCCACCAGTCACCCAGGCCCCGCCGCAGACTGAGGCAGCGCCTCCGCCAGCTACCCAGGCCCCGCCGCCCACGACCCAGGCTCCGCCTGTGACACGGCCGGCCAATAATATGGATGAATGGCTGGATCCCTTGAGAGATTAGAGGACAAAAAAGCAGAACAGAAACGAATATAACCAAACAAATGAAGGAGGAAACAGACATGAAAAAGTCAAAATGGATACTTATTTTAGCTGCTTCCATAGCAGCTGCCTGCCCAGTCACCGCTTTTGCGGACTGGGGACAGGACGAAAAAGGCTACTGGTATCAGTATGACAGCGGCGAGTATGCCAGAAACCAGATCACAGCCATCAATGGCGTGAACTATGCTTTTAACCAGGAAGCGTATATGGTAGAGGGTTGGCACAGTACAAACTCCGGCTGGTACTACTTTGATCCAGCTACCGGGGCGCAGGTTATGGGCTGGCTGCAGCTGGGGGACACCTGGTACTATTTGAATCCTCAAAATGGAGGGATCATGCAGACCTCCTGGCTGGACATCGGAAAAAAGCGCTACTATTTTGAGCCCGGCGGCGCTATGCAGACAGGGAAATTTATTGTGGGCGGCTATGCGTACATGGCTGAGGCAGACGGAAGCATCCGCAGGAATCAGAGCTACAAACAAGACGGGATCACTTTGCGCTGGGATGAGGAAGGACGCACCTGGTATCGGAACGAGGAAAATGACATCAGCCATATGAATGGCGGGGAAACCTGGCTTCCTTATCTGGAGGATCAGGCATTAGCAGAACAGAGAAGGGAAATACAGGCTAATAACAGTGATTTTGTGGAGCAGCGTAAGGACGAGCTGGCAGAGGAGTTTAAGGAGGATCTGACCAGGGCCAAAAAAGAGAGCAGCCGGAAAAAGGCCATCGAGAGGTGGAAGGAGAAGGCAAATAAGAAGCTTGCAGAGCTGGCAGTTCCCCAGGCGGATATTGATTCTTTTGTCTCCCTGGTACTGAAGGCGCGCTACGGCGGAGACAGAGGAAATTGGACTTATACCTATACAGATGACAACGGCGTGGAGTATACCTATGAATATTGGATCAGCGATGATACAAAGAAAGACAGGCTCCAGCAGTCCGACCCATATTCCGTACCGGATTATTTCTACGAGGATGAGGATGAAGAAGAGATAGACGGAAATGATGAAAATGCATGGGATGGCTGGGATGATTATTATTCCAACTAAGGGCCGGTAAAACAGCACAAATAAAGCTCCTGGCAGTGAGAGGATTTCTCAAGCCGGGAGCTTTTAAATTAGGATCGATCCGCCCGGCTTACACATTAAACCGGAACAGAACCACATCTCCGTCTTTCATGACATATTCTTTGCCTTCTGAGCGGACTAAGCCCTTTTCCTTGGCAGCGTTCATGCTTCCGCAGGCCATAAGATCGTCATAGTTTACAACCTCTGCACGGATAAAGCCGCGCTCAAAGTCGCTGTGGATCTTGCCGGCTGCCTGAGGCGCTTTCGTTCCGATCTTGATGGTCCATGCACGGCTCTCCTGAGGGCCTGCGGTCAGATAGCTCATAAGGCCCAGGATCCGGTAGCTGGCAGCGATCAGCTTTTCAAGACCGGACTCGGTCAGTCCCAGATCGTCTAAGAACATTTTCTTTTCATCATCATCTAATTCCGCGATCTCCTGTTCAATTTCTGCACAGATCACAAAGACCTCACAGTTGTTCTGGGAAGCGAAATCCCGTACAGCCTGCACATACTGGTTGGATGCGCCGTCATCTGCCAGATCATCCTCCGCTACATTGGCAGCAAAAATAACCGGTTTCCAGGTCAGAAGATTCAGGGTATTGATAAATTCACGCTCGTCCTCATCCTGAGGCTCAAAACTGCGGGCCAGCTTTCCGTCTTCCAGATGGGACTTGATGGCCTTTAACAGCTCAATCTCTTTTGCCAGCTCCTTATTGTTGAAGGCTCCCTTGGACTGTTTTGCAATGCGGCGCTCCAGGATTTCAATATCGGAAAATACCAGCTCCAGGTTGATGGTTTCAATATCACGGACCGGATCAATGCTCCCATCTACATGGATCACATTTGGGTCGTCGAAACAGCGTACCACGTGGACAATGGCATCCACCTCCCGGATATTGGAAAGGAACTGGTTTCCAAGGCCCTCGCCCTTGGAGGCGCCTTTAACCAGGCCGGCAATGTCTACGAACTCGATCACAGCATGGGTGGTCTTTTCGGAATGATACATGGCAGTAAGCTTGTCCAGACGTACATCTGGAACAGGAACTACACCCACATTTGGATCAATGGTACAGAATGGGTAGTTTGCAGATTCAGCCCCTGCCTTAGTCAGTGAATTAAAGAGGGTACTTTTTCCGACATTGGGAAGTCCTACGATACCTAATTTCATTTTTATCTTTACCTGTCCGAAAACCCTTGATTTTATTGGGTTTCCGCCTTTCTCTATATTTTTATTACACCCTTTTTACACCCTTTTTGTTTAACTGGCGGCGTAGCTTGTTGAAATTGACGTATTGCATTTACCAGTGACTCGTCCGTAACATGAACATATCTGTCCATTGTTGTTTTTATACTTGCGTGTCCTAAAAGCTGTTGCAGCACTTTAGGTTGTACGCCGCGTTCAATCGCGCGTGTAGCATAAGTATGTCGTAAGGCGTGCATACAAAAGCGTTTAATTCCTGCTTCATCACATAATTTGTATAAGTGTGTATCATAGGAACTATTTTTTGCCGGCTCTCCGGTTCGCCAGTTGATAAATACCAAATCGTGCATGACAAGACATTTCTTTTCGCCTGTTCTGCTGTCAATGTATGTTTTTTCCAATCAATAGCGTCCCATGTCAGACCAATCAATTCAGCAGTTCTCAGTCCAGTTTCCAATAGCAAAGCATATTGCTTATAATTATGAGAATGTGCTGCCGCTTTCAACATAGTTCCCATTGTAATATAAGCCTGTCGAATAGTCGAACCTGCATAGGTCGTTTCCATTCGATTTAGAACAGCTTTGCAGTGCATGGGTTTTACATCTGCTATACACATAGCTCCGATTACTGGCTGAATGTTCCATTTGTAACGCTCTTGATAATTACGTTTCGTATTTGGTGCAAGGTCACAAACAATATTCTCAATCCAGTATGTAAACCATTTGTCTACTGTCATATCGGGAGAAGTGACAATTAAATTGTGCCGTTCTTCATATCTTGCGTCAGCAAGCCAGTTTTTCGCTTCCGGCAATGTTTCAAAATACTTTTCCTTACGTTTACCGTTTTTAGAGTAGTATCTTGCGGAATATAACCCGTCCTTTCTTTGGTAAATGCCTTTGCCGCACTCTTTACCTTTTAGATTTTTTCCCATATATCGGACTCCTTTCATATAAAAAAAGAGTCCAACGCAAATATAAAGTATAGCACAAGGACTCCATTTTTTCAATCTTATAGGATAAATATTTCTATGTATTTATAAGCCATTTATGATAATGTCTCAGTATATCACAAATGAAAATGTCCCGGATA
>CABQJX010000052.1 GCA_902464595.1 uncultured Lachnoclostridium sp.
AGGCTTTGTTTGCCCTTACTGCGTAACATGAGGGCATAAAAAAAGCAGCGTTCCTGTTCTCCTGTGTAGGAGTGAGAAACGCCGCCTTGCGGGTCATATTAAGTTGTAAATAAAGATAGCTTGTTCTATCTCTTTTTTTCTTATCAATTTTGAGGTATAGCAGCAGATAGGGCGGCTTATGCCTACGTCCTGCATTTTTCTGATTGATAGTAGATTTCCAAAAATGCTGTATTTGTGGGCTTTCAACACTCTTGAATTTTTACTACAATCTTCCCGGTTTGCTTCACCGAACCTTTGATAATGGACAATCTCCCTTTCTCTCAGGAATTTAATGGGCTCGCACACATCATAATCCGTGACTACACGGAGAATGTTATCATAAGTGGAGCGTGCTTTCTGTTCTGCAGCCAGGTCCTCGTGGAGGTCTGTGATCACATCACCTTTCGACTGAAATTCGCAGGCATTAAAGGGAATCCCGCCTGAGGCCTGTGGCCAAATACCAACTGCATGATCAATATAGTAAGGTCCAAACCCCTGCTCTACCAGCTGTTCAGCTGTCAGTCCCTTTGTAAGCTGATGGATAATAGCTGCTACAATCTCTAAATGTGCCAATTCTTCTGTTCCGATGTCTGTTAATGTTCCTTTACACTCCTTGTACGGCATTGCATAGCGTTGGGACAAGTAGCGCATGGAAGCCCCCATCTCTCCATCTGGCCCACCATACTGGCTCATAATAAATTGGGCCATCTTCGCATTCGGCTCCTTGATATTCACCGGAAACTGCAGTCTTTTTTCATAAATCCACATTAACAGTTCCCCCCTTCCCATGGCCACGGATCGCTGACCCATGACCAATACGAAACATCCCTGCTTCCGGCGGCTGTAAGAGGGCCAATCTGGGACTCGTAGGCAGCCACTGCATTTTTATATGCATGCAGCATCTCGTTATAATAATCCAGGGCTGCCCCGTCACATGGATGGGTGTCCAGATAAAGATTGGCATCCACTACCGCAAAACCTGCTTGATCCACCTGCATAAGCAGTGCCTGCCCTGCTGCTGTCTGACAATTAGGATTCATCATCTGCCGCACCTCCCATAATTAAACTGAAGGTCAAGATCCGGGAAAATCGTTCCCTGAGCTAATCCCTGTTCAGGAGAATAGGGGTTCTTCCATTGCTGCCAAGGTACATAGGCCATAGCAATAGGAAACTGCTGCTCTAAAAATCCCTGCCCTGTGTCCGGGCACGTTTCATTTGCTGGCTGTTGATAATCAGGGGAAGGCATGGGATAAGAAATCATCGGTCTATCCCCCCATGTGTTCGGTTGGAATCCCTCTCTCCCTGCACATCCGGCTCTGACGCATCCTCTTTGAGGATCTCCAGAGCCCGGACAGGTATAAAAGTCCATCATCTGAAAACTCCTTTCATCCTTTCCTTAATAGTTTATGATATTCCCCTTTTCCTGTGACATATCGGAACAAACTTCCTATAGACGTTAAAAAAATCCTCCTTTTCCTCACACTTTGTCTCCGCGTCCCATATGATACAGTACAAACACAATCGTTTCGCTCCTCAGAATAAAGCTCTGCGGAATAACAATATTTTACAAAAACGGCTGTGGATCAATAAAAGGAGAATGTGATTTATGTGTTGTTTCAGATCTTGTGGATGTAACTGCAAATGTGTTTGCAGATGCTGTGGATGTCATAACTGTGGATGCCATAACTGCTGCTGTAATTCCTCCAATCATGTAAATGGGAGCTGCCCCGGAAATGATATTTGCGCCGGAGTCAGACGTCAGGCCTATCGCGAAGGGTTCCGCAACGGTTACTGGCAGGGATTTAATGATGCTTCCTGCGGAAGTCCCCGCTTTACAGATCCCTGGGACGCTCCCCGGTGTGACGACCGGTGTGACGGCCTGCGCACTACCAGCGTTTCTGGAAATACTTCTTCAAACGAAGGCTGCGGATGCAGTCAATCATAGCGGAGGTAAATCAGTACTAGACGATACCGTCAACCCTGTTTGATTTTTCTTTGGAGGGGAGTCTTCCGGCTCCCTTCCTTTCTTTATCTTCTTCGTTCCTTTCTTTCTCCTTCTTTATCTCCTTTTTTCTTCTTTATCTTCCTTCTTTTTTCTTCCTCCTTTCCTCGTTTTTTCCCTTTCTCTTTCCTTCTTTATACAAATCCTTCTTGAATTTCGTTGCTGGTTTGGATTTCAGGTCCGGAAAACGGAACCTATTCATTTAAACCGAAAGCTTTCCTGAAAATGCGGAAACTCAAGCAAAGCTGTATTGACGCCTTCGCCCTGTTTTGCTACAATACAGACAAAAAGGGGGGATTTTTTCATGGATCCTATCAATCAAGGGAATCAAAAGGATGAAGATTCTGACTCAAAAAAAGGAACTTCTTTTGCGAAAACATTAGAGGAAGTGCGACGTTTTTTCGCCCAGGATATTTTTGCCACAAACATGGGCGCTGTGATTGAAGAAATCGGTGACGGTTATGCCAAATGCACGTTAGAACTGCTTCCCTGTCACCAAAATGCTGCCGGAGCTGTTATGGGCGGAGCTATTTTTACTCTTGCAGACTTTGCTTTTGCAGTAGCTGCTAATTGGAATAAGCCGCTTCATGTTTCCGCCTCCTCCCAAATCACCTATTTGGGTGCTGCCAAAGGAGGCCGTCTCATTGCAGAGGCCCACAAGGTAAAGGAGGGACGGAGCACCTGTTTTTATGTGGTTCAGGTACAGGATGATCTTGGAAATCCCGTCGCCCATATAACAGAATATGGCTTTCAAAAAGGATAACAGCCGTGAACAGGAGAGTTTCTCCTGCCACGGCTGAAATGATCCCACTTGGGTCTTATGGATATTTTCTTGATCTTCCGTATTTTACGGCATCGCTTCTGATTCAGCTCATTTTCCTTTACCAGCACATTTCCTCATTACTGTATAAGATCAATCCGCCTTCCAATACGGCTTTTGCAGCTGTTTCCCCATCGGAAGCCTTTACGATCATTGCTCTCCGGTCAGCGGAAGCCAAAGCATACATATATTCAATATTCAGACCCTGACTGCATAAAATATGAGTCATCTTATGAAGCTCCCCTACCTTATCCTCCAGCTTGACAGCCAGCACATTGGTAAGCATCGCGGAGAATCCTTTTTCCCGAAGGGCATCCTTTGCCTTGTCCGGAGCTGATACGATCATGCGGAGCATACCATATTCCGTAGTATCTGCCATACTCAGGGATAAAATATTGATCCCCTCTGTTTTCAGCACCTCTGTCACCTGCTCCAGCCTGCCCTCTCTATTTTCGATAAATACAGATAACTGTTTTACAAACATAACCCAACCTGCCTTTCCTCTCCGGCTATGGCCATCCATTCCTTTCTTCCAGGAACATTCCCTGTCAAAAGCCATCTCCGAATCCCATTTCCAACATTTTTATTCCATGTTTCTCCGGTCGATCACATGCTTTGTCTTTCCCATACTGCGCTCAATGCTCTTCGGCTCTACCAGTTTCACCTTTACAGACAATCCAATGGCCTGCTGGATCACATGAGCAATTTTTCCGGTAAGATTTTCCAGCTCCCGGATCTCATCGGAAAAGAATCTCTCCTCCACCTCTACCTGCACTTCCAATGTGTCCAGATTATTGACACGGTCTACGATCAGCAGGTAATGGGGAGTTGTCCCTCCCATTTCCAAAAGAGCGGATTCGATCTGAGATGGGAATACATTGACTCCCCGGATGATCAGCATATCATCTGTCCGTCCGGTAAAACGGGCGATTCTTGCCGTGGTTCTTCCACATTCACATGGACCGTGATCCAAACTGGTAAGATCCTTTGTACGGTAACGTATTAAGGGCAGCCCCTCCTTTGTCAGCGTGGAAATGACCAGTTCTCCCGTCATTCCATCTCTCAGAGGCTTCAGGGTATTTTGATCCACGATTTCAGGAAGGAAATGATCCTCCTGAATATGCAGTCCCCGATGGAAGGAGCAGTCTGCCGCCACTCCTGGCCCCATGATCTCGCTGAGTCCGTAAATATCATGGGCATGGATTCCCAGCTGCTTCTCGATCTGCCCCCGCATCTTTTCCGTCCAGGGCTCCGCCCCATTGATGGAGGCTTTCAGCCTGATCTGATCCTTTACCCCCATCTCCTCAATGGTTTCCGCAATGTGCAGCAGATAGGACGGAGTACACATAATGCCGGTCGCCCCGAAATCCACCATCATTGTCACCAGCTTTTTCGTATTTCCTGTGGACATGGGAACCACGGTCGCCCCAATTTTTTCTGCGCCGTAGTGAGCTCCCAATCCTCCTGTAAACAGCCCGTATCCATACGCTACCTGGATAATATCATTTTGTCCCAAGCCTGCCATTGTAATGCAGCGGGCCACACACTCGCTCCACACTTCAATATCCCTGCGGGTGTAGCCTACCACAGTCGCTTTTCCTGTAGTTCCGCTGGATGCGTGGATCCGGGTAATCTGTGAATTGGGAACAGCAAACATGCCAAAGGGATAAGTGTCCCTCAGATCATCTTTTGTCGTAAATGGAAGCTTCTCCAGATCCTCTATCCCGCGTATATCCCCTGGTTCCAACCCTACAGCCTGCATTTTTTTCCTATAGTATTCCACGCTGTGATACACACGATCCACCAGCTTTACCAGTCTGGCGCTCTGGAGATTGGACATCTCGTCCCTGCTCATACACTCTTTTGTCTCATTCCATATCATCTGCCTATATAACCTCCCGCTTTACCGCCCTGTTCCACGATTCCTGCTTTAAAAATACCTAAACGGAAAGGGCATATCCGATCTCAAATGCCTTTTTATTGATCTCCACTGTCTTTGGAGGAACCGTGGTCTCGATCACCCTCAGCCAATCCTCTTTTGGAAATCCCATATGCTTTGCCGCAGCTCCCAGAACGATCACATTGAAGGTCTTAGGAGCTCCCATCTTCTTTGCCTCTTTCGTAGCCTCCACAACAATCGTGGGGCGCGCCTTCTTTACTGTATCTAATATCCCCTCAGGATAGGATGCGCCTCCGGTGACCACAGTGATCGGATCGATACGCCAGTCATTGACAATGGCCACACCGTCCTTTTTAAGAAAATGGAGATACCGCAGAGCTTCCAACCGCTCAAAAGCGATCAGCACATCTGCCTTCCCCTCCTCCACGATAGGTTCCGCCACCTGCTCTCCATATCGGACAAAGGTAACCACGCTGCCCCCTCTCTGAGCCATTCCGTGTACCTCAGACAATTTCACATCATATCCAGCCTCCGTAGCCAGCTTTCCCAGTATGCGGCTGGTAAGGAGAGTTCCCTGTCCACCCACACCTACGATCATAATATTCTTTACTGTCATTTTATTCACCCGCCTTTACCAGATCGATCGCATCGAATTTGCACAGCTGTTTGCATAAGCCGCATCCATTACACATGGTCTCGTCAATGGAAATAGTTCCATCTTCCTTCTTCGTCAAAGCCGGGCAGCCCGGTCTCAGGCAGGCTCCGCACTTCTTACATTTTTCCGGAAGGGGTCTGCACTTATTTGGGAAGGAAATCCCTTTTAAAAGGGCGCAGGGCGCTTGAGCTATGATAACGGAAACCCCATCCCAGGCTGTCTCCTCCTTCACTACACGCTCTAACTCCTTCTGGTCAAAGGCATTGACTGCATACACATGATCGATCCCCAAAGACCGGCACAGTCTGTAAAGATCGACTGCCGGCACAGTCTGTCCCTTTAATGTTTTTCCTGTGGCCGCATGATCCTGATGGCCTGTCATTCCTGTGGTAGAATTATCGAGGATCATCACAGTACCGCAGGATTGATTGTACACCATATTGATCAGTGAATTGATCCCCGTATGCATAAAGGTGGAATCGCCGATCACAGCCACCCAGTTTTTAATATAATCCCTTCCCTTGGCCTTTTCCATTCCATGAAGGGTACTGATGCTGGATCCCATACAGATGGTTGTATCAATGACACTGAGAGGCGGAACCGCTCCTAAGGTATAGCAGCCAATATCCCCGGCTGCATGGATCTTTAATCGATTCAGAACGGTGTAAACACTTCTGTGAGGACAGCCAGGACAGAGGATCGGTGGTCTGGCCGGAACCTGAGCTGCTGGATCCACCTGGGGCTTTTCTCCCAGAACGCGCTCCCGGATCATGTTAGCGCTGTACTCCCCCTGCCTGGTAAAGAGCTCTTTTCCTACAGCCTTCCCAATGCCCCAGGATTTTACCTGTTCCTCAATCACCGGCTCCAGCTCCTCAAATATGTAAAGCTTATCTACTCTGGAAGCAAACTCCTCAATCAGCTTCCTTGGAAGAGGATGTACCAGCCCCAGCTTCAATACAGATGCCTCCGGCATAGCCTCCCGCACATACTGATAGGCAATTCCGGAAGTGATGAATCCCACAGAAAGATCCCGGTACTCTGCCCGGTTAAGCAAAAGGGTATTGGCATCCTCAGCCAGCTGGTTTAAGCGCTTCTCCACCTCCACATGGCGCTTAATGGCATTTCCCGGCATCATCACATACTTTGCCGCATCCCGTTCATAGGGAATATCAAAGGGTTCTGCCCGCTCCTCCAGCTCCACCACTCCCTGGGAATGGGACAGCCTGGTGGTGGTGCGCAGGATCACGGGAGTATCATATTTCTCGCTGAGATCAAAAACATACTTTGTAAATTCCTTGGCCTCAGCGCTGTCTGAAGGCTCAACCACAGGCAGCATAGCCGCTCTGGCTACCATACGCGTATCCTGCTCATTCTGTGAGCTGTACATCCCCGGATCATCCGCCACTACGATCATCATGCCGCCTCTCACGCCGGTATAAGCGGCCGTGTATAATGGATCAGCGGCCACATTCAGTCCTACATGCTTCATCGCGCACATAGAACGGACCCCGGCCATCGAAGCGCCTAACGCCACCTCCGCTGCTACCTTTTCATTGGGTGACCACTCTGCGTAGATCTCGTCATAGGGAACCAGGGATTCGCTGATCTCTGTACTGGGCGTTCCCGGATAAGCGGCAGACACCTTCACCCCTGCCTCATAAGCTCCCCTTGCAATGGCTTCATTGCCAAGTAATATCCTCTTTTCTGCCATAACCCTTACTCTCCTTTTTGTATCCTCATCTCTATACCGTCATCTCAAAATAAGCAGCCTTTCCTTATGCCTGATCCTTTTTCCTCAGATCCGTCACCCGCTTTGCCTTCCCTTCAAATCTCTGCAGGGTGTTGGGAGATACCAGCTGTATTTTGGCATCTAACCCAAGCATCAGATGCATCTTCTCTCTGAGTGTCCGCTCCAGCTGCTCCAGAGCACCATAAGAATCCATCATGCTCTCTGCCTTTACCTCCACCTTGATGATGAGAATATCTGAATGGTTTTTCCGGTCTACCACAATTTCATAGTTCGGGCCAATACCCTCTGTGTTGATCAGAACCTCCTCGATCTGGCTGGGGAATACATTCACTCCCCGGATCTTTAACATATCATCGGTGCGGCCGGATAAGTTCTCCATCCTGGCTGTAGTACGGCCGCATGGGCAAGGCTCATACATCAAACGGGTAATATCCCTGGTGCGGTAGCGGATCAGCGGAAGAGCCTCCTTAGAAATACAGGTGACCACCAGCTCTCCCTTTTCTCCAGGAGGAAGCACCTTTCCTGTAGCTGGGTCAATGATCTCAGCAATAAAATGATCCTCATTGATATGCATTCCGTTTAACTCAAGGCACTCTCCGGATACGCCAGGCCCCATAAGCTCACTCATGCCATAATTCTGGGTCAGGTTTACGTCTTCCCCCCAAACCTTCCATAGCTCCTGTCTCATAGCCTCTGTCATCAGCTCGCTTCCCAATACCAGGGATCTGACCGTCAGATCCTTTTTGGGATCCAGCCCCATCTCCAGCGCTACCTCTGCAATGCGCATGGCGTAGGAGGGTGTTGCTACCAGCAGAGTCGTTCCGAAATCCTTCATATACATGAGCTGCTTCTGGGTATTTCCAGTAGAAGACGGAACCACGGCAGCCCCAATCTTCTCCAACCCATTGTGAAGCCCCAGGGCTCCTGTAAACATGCCGTATCCAAAACAGATCTGAGCCACATCCTCATCGGAAGCTCCTCCCGCTACAGCGAGACGGGCCACACATTCTTTCCAGACCTCCAGATCTTTCTCGGTATAACCAACCACCGTAGGCTTTCCCGTTGTTCCGCTGGATGCGTGGATCCTTCTCAGCTCCTTCTTCGGCACTGCAAACAGGCCATAGGGATAATTATCTCTCATATCCTGCTTTGTGACAAAGGGAAGTTCTTTCAGATCTTCCAGAGTACGTATATGCTCTGGCCGGATGCCTGCCTGATCCATCTTAGCCCGGTAAGCGGGAACCCTCTCATAAACCCGTGTTACCGTACTCTGCAGGCGCTCCAGCTGTATCCCACGGATCTCATCCCTGGACATGGTCTCCTCGTTTGCCCATATCATATCGTTTCTGCCTTCCTTTCCCAGCCATCTTTTCCCCATGAGTGCTTTAACGCACCAACGAATTGGCGTATAATAAAATATGGCAGTATTATATCATCTTTTTTCCTTTTTGTCTGCTGATTTTGTGTAAATTTCTTTTTTGTTTCACCCTTCGCACGCTTTTCCCGACTGGTTTTTGGTCAATATGGTAAATAATTTCCATAAATCTCGCTGCTTCTTTCCACGCCTCCCGGCTCTCCGGTATCAGATCCATCCCCATCTGGAATACATGGAACATTCCTTCATAGACAGATAATCGAAGTTTCACGCCCCCCTGGCGTCCACGGTCAGCTGCCTGCAGACTATCGCTGAGCAGCATCTCATAGCTCCCCACCTGGATCAGCATAGGCGGAAACCCTTGGTACGTTCCAAATATAGGAGAAATATAAGGATCCTTTGGATCCGATTCCCCAATATAGGAGGAATGGTACAGAAGACTTTCCCTGGAATTTCCAAAGAGAGGATCGTTCTCAAAGTTAAAATTATAACTGTCCCCGCTGCATGTAAGATCCGCCCAGGGAGACATAAGGATAAGGCCGGCCGGAAGGGAAAATCCGTGGTCCCTCAGATACAGGCAAAGGGCCAGGGCCAGCCCTCCTCCAGCCGAATCCCCGGCCACCACAATCTGATGGGGCTGAACTCCCTTTTCCTCAAGAAGCCACCGGTAGGCACGAACCGCATCCTCCAGGGCTGCTGGATAGGGATGCTCCGGCGCTACACGGTAATCCACAGTCAGAACGTCTCCCCCATAGCTGATCCTGCTGTAGCGCAGGGCAAACTTCCTATAAATGTTCTTCATAGGGCCGATATATCCTCCCCCATGGAGCTGAAGGATCACCCTTCCCGTAACGACTCCTGCCTGCCTTACATATTCCATCTGAAAACCTTCCATGGAAATGATCTCATACTCATACCCGGCTGGACAGATCCAGGCCGGTTCCACTGGATTTTTCCGAAACTCCCCTGTCTGTATGGGCTTTCCAAGGGAGGTTTCCATAATATCCTGGATCATATCCCGCACCAGCGCTCCGCGCATACTGATCTTTTTTTTCTTCATCCTGTTTATCCTCTCTGCTCTCGTCCTAAGCTCCTATAAATGGAATCTGCGTATCAGCTCCTTTTTAAACCTTCGATCCCCCAAAAAGACCATGCACACCAGCACTCCCACCGTGATCCCTATGGAAACGATTGAGAACAATGGCCTTGTAATGAGCCCCAAAGCCCATAAAAGCAGCGGTATAAAGCTGAATACCGTAATAGAAAGCTGATACATAAAATAGCTCTGCCAATTCAGACGATTCACCAGAATCAGAAGCACAATAGCCGCATCCGCAAATAAAATAGAAGCCGGAACCCCGTAATTAGCTGACCAGCCCTGAGCGCCGGAAACCCAGTCTGTCATCAAAAGGACTATCTGGATCCCGATCGTCTGAATCAAAATCGCTTTGCCGAGATTGGCGTGGCGCAGAATGGAATAGCGCAGGGTCAAAGCCACAAAGATCACTGCCGGCACGGCAATCCCCGCCCACCACAGGCCGTCATAGGAAATAGCGTTCACCACTCCCAAAAGGACTGCCAGGGCTGCCAGCACGCCATAGCATACACGGATCCATTGCTTCCACAGATCCCTGTCATGCTGGATCACCGGATACCTATGGTGGTCCGCCTTCTCCAAAACCACCCCATTGCTCTCCAGCTCTGTATCAATGCCGTCCTCCCTCAGCTTTCCAAAAAAGCGTTCCTCCAGCCGCGTGTCCTGGAATACTTTGGTAAAAGTGATCACGGTCTTCTCTCCAAAGGAGCAGACTCCGCACTTGGCTGGCTGGCGCTTGGACACCCCGATCATCATCTGAAAGGAGGCGATCTCTCTCTCATACCTCTCCTCTACAGAAACAGGCCCAATATTTGACAGCGTAATTGTATGGGCCCTGTCATTACGTCGGAATATCATTCCAAGGGCCATCCACTTTACAACTAAGGGAAGGATCCTCACATACCATTTTCTCTCTCTGGACACATTGTAAGAAATCGTTTCCTCCAGCTTTTCCTTGACGATCTTTTCATCCATCTGCCTGCACACTTCCCTTAAAATATCCTGAAACTCCCCGGAACGTGCCAACTGGTAATCGATCCCTGTCACTGCAAAAAAGTTGGAATCTGTGGTGGAACCAAAAAAAGCTCTCAGATTCACCGGAAGATTGACCCCGATATGCTTATTCTTTCCGTGATCTCTTCCATATTCCATAAAAATCGCCCAGATCAGGCAGGCGGTAAGGTATTTTGTGATGCTGACCCCCAGCCCCCTGCATACTTGCTTCAGCTGAGCCGTGTTCACATAGCCATGGACTACGCTCTCCCCGCCAAAGGGGATATAAGAGCCGGTGAGGGACAGGGCCGGGCGGGAGCTGTAAGGCTCTGTGCCATGCTTTTCCTTCCCCCTTCCCCTAAGTTTCCTCCGGTATTGGGCCAGATAGCTGTCTTCCATACTGCCCGCCTCTATGTTTCTTTGTCTTTCTGCATCCCTTTTTCTTCCATTTTTCAGATTAAGGTAACAAACCGTCAGTTCCCGCAAGAAATTCACTGCCCCCATGCCATCTGTAACAGCATGGAACACTTCCAAATTGATCCGCTTTTCATAATAGCTGACGCGGAACAGATAGAGATGCCCGCTTTTGGGATCAATATAACGGCATGGCCAACTGCTCTCCTGCTCCACATACGGCTCATTTCTGTTTTCTTCAAAATAGTACCAAAAAAAGCCCCGTTTCAGCTTCACCTGAAAGCCGGGAAACCGGGGCAGAACTTGTTTTAACGCTTCCTCCAACAAAGAGGCTTTTATATTTTCTTTTAATAGAACAGAAATGCGGAATACATTGCTCAGATTTTCGCTGGCGATCAGCGGAAACAGCTTTCCCGTATTATCTAACCTATGCCAACGCCTTCCCTGGGGATTCCGTTTCATCACCCCCACCCCTTTCTGTATCCGAAATTTCTTCCCCGTCATCTGCCGCTTCTGCCATATCTCAGGATAAATCCCAGAACGCTGCAGTTACTTATGATATGGCTCCCCGGCCGCGATGCGAAAACTTCGGTAGATCTGCTCTAACAGCACCACGCGCATAAGCTGATGGGGAAAAGTCATCCTGGAAAAGCTCAGGGCGTAATCTGCCCGCTTCATCACTTCCTCTGACAGCCCCAGGGAACCGCCGATAACAAAAATGAGATGGCCGGCTCCATTTACCCCCAGCTTCTGGATCTTGACTGACAGTTCTTCGCTGGAAAGCATCTGCCCCTCAATCGCCAGTGCGATGACATAGGCCCCATCTTTGATATTGGAAAGGATGCGCCGTCCCTCTCTCTCCTTGATCTGGCGTTCCAGGGCTTCGGAGGCCCCATCCGGCGTCTTTTCATCTGCAAGCTGCACGATCTCCAGCTTACAGTAACGGCTCAGGCGCTTGGAATACTCCCCGATAGCATCCTCCAGATACCGCTCCTTAATCTTTCCTACTGTCACAAGTGTGATCTTCATATGCTAAAACTCCAATATCATATCGTACCATACTGCGCCGCCATGTACAGAGGCTGAAACCCCTTGGTTCACATAGCCGAACTTTTCATAATAATGGATCAGACGGTCTTTACATGTAAGGATCATTCCCTTTCTTCCATGATCCCTGGCAGAACGGATCAGTGCTTCCATCAGCTTGGCAGCCACCCCGTGATTCCTGTACTCCGGCAGTACATCCAGACCAAAAACGCTCTGATATGCTCCCATAGGGTCATGAAGGGAACTGTCCTCAAACATTTCATCCCGTATGGTCCGCTCATTTGTCACAGCTCCATTGATAAAGCCGATAACCTTCCCCCCCATTTCTGCTACCAGAAAACTGTCAGGAAAATGTTCCAGCCTTCCCTGAAAGCTCTCCCGCCCTGCTGCCTCTGCCGCCGGAAAGCATACCGCCTCTACCTGTGTCACTGCATCCAGGTCAAAAGGGGAAGCGGTTCGTATCGTCAGAGCCACACCCGGCTCTGTATTTTGGTCTGTATTCTGGTCTATATCCTGATTTCTGTTCTGTATTTCTCTCTGCCCTGTTCTCTGTTCTTCTTTCTTCTCCGGCTTCATTTCCATCCTCCGCCTTCCCTATGCTTTCACACGAAAATAATATCCAACGCCCCACTTGGTATGTACGTATTTGGGATCGCTGGGGCTGGGCTCGATCTTTTCCCGAAGGCGTCTCACATGGACATCCACCGTGCGCACATCTCCTCCGTCCATGGCCTTGTTTCCCCACACGTAGGACAAAAGAGCTTCCCGGCTGTAAACCTTGTTGGGATTGCGGACCAAAAGCTCCAAAAGGTCAAATTCCTTTGCTGTGAGATTGATCTCCCGGTCACCGATCAATACACGGCGGCTCTCCGTATCCATCTTCAGGTTCCCTGCCTCAATCAGCCCGGCGCTCTGTTCCTCTTTCTTCTGGCGCTTATTTTTGGCACTGCGGCGTATGATGGCTTTAATCCTGGCCTTTACCTCCAATATATTAAAAGGCTTGCTGATATAATCATCTGCGCCGTACTCCAGCCCCAGGATCTTATCCATATCTCCCCCCTTGGCAGTGAGCATGATGATAGGCATATCCGAAAATTCCCGGATCGCCTGGCATACCTCAAAACCGTCAAATTTAGGGAGCATTACGTCCAAAAGCACAATATCATACTCCGCCTTTTTCGCCATCTCAATGGCTTCCTCTCCGTCGTAAGCACAGTCCACATCAAATCCGTCCTGCTCCAAACTGAACCGGATCCCTTTCACGATCAATTTTTCATCATCTACAACCAATACTCTTGCCATTTTTCATTCCTCTTACTATTCGATTTCCCGCGGCCCCTTTGTCCGCCGCTATTCCCCTAACCCTTGGGGCCTGAAAAAGAGCTTCCCGACAGGCCCCGCATAAATTATGAAAGGGCGGCCTCTGAAACTGCACAAGCCGCCTGTCCTTACATGGAACGTCTATACTGTGATACTGTCCTTGATCTTCTCAAAAGCAGCATTCTTGATCCCGGACACATTCATAATGTCCTCAATGGACTGAAAACGTCCAAAGGCTTCCCGGTAGTGGATAATGTCCTCTGCCCTGGATCTTCCTATCCCCTTGAGCGTCATCAATTCCTCCAGGGAAGCTGTATTCAGATTGACTTTGGCCGCCGAAACAGGATCTCTCTCCCGGCCGGCGCTCAAAGCCCATTTGCCTCCAGTTCCTGTCAGCTCAGCAGTCAATCCCTGTTCTTCCCTCTGCTTTGCCTTTTCCAGATCCGGTACTTCGATCTTCATACCATCCTCTATCGGCTGAGCCAGGTTCAGCCAATCCGCTGCGGCTGTCTCAGAAAACCCTCCTGCGGCCTCAATGGCGTTCCAGACCCGGCTTCCCTCCGGAAGGCTGTAAAGCCCTGGGGCCTGGACACAGCCGCACACATGAACCCACACCGCAGAAGTCTCCGGCCCTGGGGCTTCTGAGCCTTCACACCCGAAGCCTAAACCTTCTGGTTCTTCATCTTCTACGCCTGAGCCTTCTGGGCCGTCTGTTCCGGAACGTTCCCCCAGCTTAGCACGTTTTTTCTTTGCAGGCTCTGCTTCCCATTCTCCCAACGTATCACTAACAGGGTTTTCTGTCCCTAGCTCCTTGTGCTCCTCACACGTTTCCAGCTCTTCCTGTGCAGTCTCTGATCCCAGCTGCCATACAGACGTATCCTCCTGTAAAGCCGCCCCCGTACAGCTGTAGCATATGCCTGCAGCCAACATGCACACGATCACAGCTGCGGCTGAAAAAAGTGCCTTTTTCCTGCCTCTTTTTGAATCCTGATTCATCTCAAACGGTCCCTCCTTGTAAGGAGCACCGCCTCAGCCTGATACCATCTATTCTATCGGAAAGCAGTTGCGAATACAAGCCTTATTTCCCTTAAATTTCCCTTAACTGTAACCGCTTTTCATCCATTTTCGCCAAGGGAACCAGTAAACTTCCTCCAGATCCCTCTTATCGCTCAAAAAGAACGATCCCCGCCACAGCAATGACAGCGCCCAGCAGCTTATTCCAGGCAAAAGAAGCCTTTTCAACGCCGAACAGTCCCAACAGTTCAATCACATAAGCGACTATGATCTGAGTCACCACAATGAGAAGGGCTGCCTTTGCCGGCCCCAGGCTTCCCATACTGCGGATCACCGTATACGTGATCAATGCCCCCAGAATGCCTCCCGTCAAAAGGTATCGGGGAGACACCTGAAGGAGCCCTGCTGCCGATTCCCTGCCTGTGCACAGCCATATAGCCACACAGGCAGCAAATGCTGTCAGCTGTACCCAGCCGGAGGCTACCCATACACTGGTCTGCTTTGTCACCTGGGTATTAAATACTCCCTGTATACTCATCAATGCCCCTGAAAGCAGCGCTGCCGCAAATCCCATCATATTCCATTCCGCCTTTCTGCATGTTGTTCCTGATTTCCCATTCAGGGATATAACTGTCCTGATTATCCTTCCCAAAGATTGGACAGAACATGCATCCAGGCAGACAGAACACGCTCCACTAATAACCGCCTTGTCTCAAAAGCTCTCTCACATAGGAAAAAGCAGCTTCCTCCCCCTGATCCCTAAGAAGATACAAAAGGGTTTCAAGAAGCTTTCTGGTTTCCGGATGGATCGTAATATAATTTTTTGTAAATTCGTAGTATTCCAGGGGCGCTGCCGGCGTGTAGTCCTTACCCTTATACACCTGACAGGCGGCAATCCTGTCACAGAGCATCTCTGCCACATAGCGGATCGGCATTTTATTCCCCACCAATCCTTCCTCCTTGTTGTTGGAAATATCAATCCAATACTCATAGTGATGCTTGTTGCGCCCTTTATGGTGCAGCCAGGCCTTGGAGTATCCCACTGCCTCCCGTTCCGCCGCATTGGGACTGCGGTTTCCCTGATAATAAGCGGCTCCCGTCCAAAATTCTTCCGGACTGTACTTAGAAAGATCATGGGTCAGCCCCTGCCAGTAAAGGCCGATCTTAAAGCAATGTTTCCTCACCAGATTCCTGTGGTGCGTAATCGTATAAAAATGCTTCCATATATTGATAACTTTCATCCTGATCCCTTCCATTTCCCTTTTTCATCTGTTTTTCTAAGTTTGTTTTCAAAATTTCCCCGGCGATCAATGGTCTTTGTCCAGTATAACACAAAATTTTCTTCCATAACATAAATAAGCATAAAATAAGCTGCCGTTTACAAACTCAACTTTACAAACTCAAGGCTAAAAACGTTTGACACATTCCAACATTTATGATATTCTAAGGTCAGCCGTGAAATTACTCATGGCATATCACTTTTTTTATTTTTTGGAGGTATCACAATGAAAGGTACAGTTAAGTGGTTCAACAACCAGAAGGGTTACGGCTTCATCTCCGACGAGCAGGGCAACGATGTATTCGTTCACTACTCTGGTCTGAACATGGAAGGCTTCAAGTCCTTAGACGAGGGCGCAGAGGTTGAGTTCGACGTAGTAAACGGAGCTAAGGGTCCTCAGGCTACCAACGTAACCAAATTATAATCAATGAACAACAGTGTACCTTTTTCAAGTATATATCATCACTGATAGAAGTTGAAGTAAGTTATATCTGAATTTCAAATGATTACAGATAAAAGCCAGTCCTTTGACTGGCTTTTATTGTTTGCTCTCATTCTGTTTTTCCTGCCAGGAGCCCTGTCCTATTTTATCCTATCTGGCCTTCTCCAGCATTTCCTTTAACTCCTCCACAGAAAAGCTGTAATTCTTATTGCAGAAATGGCAGTTCACCTCAATAGGCTTACCGTCGTCGATCATTTCCTGAATATCCTTTCTTCCGACACTGATCAATGCCCGCTCGATCCGCTCTTTGTTGCAGTTACAGCAAAAAGCAGCAGGAAGACGTCCTCCGATCTCCAGCCCAAACTCACCAAGGATATATTCAAGGATCATCTCCGGGGTATTTCCCACATCAAGCAAAGTGGTAATAGAAGAAATCTCCTTTAATTTCTCCTCGAGCCTGCTGATAATAGACTCTGAGGCTCCTGGCATCAGCTGAATGATAAATCCTCCAGCCTGGCGCACCGTATTATTCTTATTCATCAGAACTCCCAATGCTACAGAGGAGGGTGTCTGTTCGGAGGTTGCGTAATAATAGGTCAGATCCTCTGCAATCTCCCCTGTCACAAGGATTGTCTGTCCCACATAGGGCTCCTTTAATCCAATATCCTTGATGATGCTCAAAACACCTACGCCCAAAGCTCCGCCTACATCCAGCTTTCCCTTTGCATTTGGCGGGAGCATTACATCGGGATGGAATGCATATCCCTTTACATTTCCCTGGGAATCCGCTGTCACAGTCAGGCCGCCAATGGGGCCATCCCCCTGGATCTTGATGGTCAGAAGGTCATTCTCCCCTTTCATATCCCATCCCATCATCACAGCAGCTGTCATCAAACGCCCAAGAGCTGCCGTAGCCACCGGACTGGTGTTATGGGCTTTTCTGGCTTCCTCCACTAAATCCCTGGTGGTAGCAGCAAAAGCGCGGATCTGCCCCTCTGCCGCCGTTGCTCTTATTACATAATCTGCCATACAGTTCTCTCCTATCTTTCATTCCTGCCAGCTTCCGTTCTTACCAGCTTTCGTCTTCTCTGACTTTCGTCTTCTCTGGCTTTCGTCCTTACCGGCTTTTGTCCTTGCCATTATCTGTCCTTGCCTTTCCCTGCTCCCCCATGATCACATGGATCCTCTCGCTGTCCGGACGGACCGGATCATGGGTGCAGGCATCATAAGCGGCGATCCATTCCATTCCAGCTTCTCTGGCTGCCTTCACCACCTGTTCCAGGGAATAAGCCCTTTGAAAATGGGTTTCCTCATATCTGCGGTACAGCTCCCCTTCCCGTATAAACAACGTCAGGTCATACTCATTGATCCCTGTTTCCTCATCATAGAAATTTTCCCATATAAAACTGCTCTCCTCCCTGGCCTCCGCAAATGTGTTGTCAGCAAGAAGCGTTTCATACTTATAGGGCGTATTCAGATCAAAAATAAAAATCCCGCCAGGATCCAGATAGTTATTGACCAGCCGGAATACCTGAACCAGATCCTCATATTCCATCAGGTAATTTATGGAATCGCATATGCTGACCACAGCCCGTACCGTTCCGTAAAGCTCAAATTCCCTCATATCCTGGAGCAAATAAAGGATCTCTTTCCCGGAGGCATCCCTTTTATCCATGGCGATCTGAAGCATTTCCTGGGAATTATCCACCCCGATCATATCATATCCAGCCAAGGCCAGTTCTTCTGTGACGCTTCCCGTACCGCATCCCAGGTCAAGCACCAGCCCGTCCCTGATGCCGTACTCCTCCAAAAGTCCTTTTATATAAAGACACCATTGTTCATACGGTACATTATCCTGAAAAAGATCATAAACCTCTGCAAAACTGCTGTAAGCTTCCATTATGTCCTCCTCTCCCTCCATTCCTCCGAATATTCCGGGAACTATAACGCAAAATCGCCTGCCCGGAGAAAGCCGGACAGGCGGTCAGTCACTTATGCGTTCTTTCCGCAGCACTTCTTATACTTCTTGCCGCTTCCGCATGGACAGGGATCATTTGGGAATACCTTCTTGCCCTTGCGGACTGTTCCAGAAGCCTTCTGCGCCTTGTATAATTCCTTGCGCTTCTCCTCTGTCAGGATCGCATCCCACTGGGGAAGCTCATACAGCCAGTTAGCCTTCGCCTCTACCATATTGTAGT
>CABQJX010000053.1 GCA_902464595.1 uncultured Lachnoclostridium sp.
GAAGGGATCATCAAAGTATTGATTGGCAGCCATTCCCCGCATGATTCCGATCCCCACAGACCTCTTGGCAGCTTCCCAATCCGTCAAATCCCTGCATATTTTCTGCACCTGCAAGGAACAGCCCTTAGAGGAATATACATCCAGGGCCTTGGGAAGCCAGGCTGTTTTATATCCCAGAGAAGCGGGGATCCGGCAGTCCGCCTCCTCATTATCTCCAATATGAAAGATTTCTTCCGGTCTCACGCCTATCCTCTGCGCCGTTTCCAGGTAAAGGTTACCCGTTATTTTTCGTTTCCCTATATCAGAAGATACGAAAATCCCCTCTATGCCCTGGTATCCATTTTCCTGTAAAAGGATCCTGATCTGCTCCCGGCTCAAATACATATCTGAGACCGCAATGATCCTTTTCCCCAAAGCCTGCGCATAGGAGAACAAGGACTGCCCGCTTTTCCTTGGCTGAAGCAGCCTCCGCTCTGCCTCCCATTCCGCCTGCTTCATAGCAGAGGCCGTCTCAGACGGGATCCCCATTTCCTCCATCGATCTGTATATATCGTCCAGGGAAATATCTTCCCCTGGAATTTCATTTTTCCCAATCCGCCTTCTCAGCGCCCCTTCCGCCTGCGTGCGGATCCGGTAAAAACTGATATTGGCAGAGGAAAGGCCGGCGTATGTGCCATCCAAAAGCTCAAAAAGGTCATCCGGCCGTCCAAGGGGCCGTTTCAAAAGCGTATCAAACACGTCAAAGCTGACAACTTTGATGCCCGGATCTCCCAATGCCTTTTTGATGTCCTCCAGACTTTTGTATTCCCAGCTTTTCCTGTTTCCCGGATCCATAATCTGTCCCCTTCCCGTCATGGCAGCCAGAGCACCGCAGGTCTTAGGATGATCCATCGCCCATTGCCTGACTGAAAAATAGGCGCGCCTTTTAGGTGAAAGAAGACGTTTTCTGAGCGCCTCCACCCCCTCCTCCGCTGCCTGGCGCTGATCCTCGTATATCTCCGCCACCTTTTCAGGAGGGCACCGGCGGGAGGTCAGATTATAGGAAGCGGCTTTTTTGTCCACTTCTTCCACGTGCATCCTTTCTCCTGCTCTCTTTAACGCTTCCAGCCCCTTCTGTGTCATAGCAAGGGCCAAAGAAATCCCTCTTCTGCTTTTGGGATCCTCAGACCCGCCGTCATTTCCATCAACAGAAAAGCTTTTGTATTTCCAAAAATCAGCCAATACCACATCGGATACATGGCTGTCTGCAAAGCGGCATCCGTGACAGCTGAACCGCTGCATGGAAGACCGGAGGAAACAGAAAAAGTAAGGATCTGACATAGCTGTTTTCCGGTAACGTTTTCCGTTTTCAAAATCAGCGGTCAGGCAATACTGCCCCCAGCCGTAATGTTTGTCCCGAAAATTCAGGCTGGAAAGAGGGGCTTCCGGCTTTTTCTCCAGCTTTTCCAGATGATCCCTCAGGCATTTTCCCGCAGTTACAGCTCCGCAGGTAAAATCTACGATCAGCAGGTTCTCATAAGGACGGCCAAGATAGGAAGCTAATCCGGCGGCCTGGCAGGGCGTTGCGCAAAAAACCACCTGACGGCCTGTTTCCAACTCTTTTTTCACTCTTTGAAATCCGTATCCCACAAAGCTTTCTACATATTTGCTCCTTAACAGCCGTTCCAACGGCACGTGATCGGTATCTGACAGGCAGGCCTGCTTTTCCTTTTCATTATAACAGCAACCAAAAACAATCCCATTCTCTTTTAAGGCAAGAGAGGCCAACGCATAAAAAACGCCTCCGGAAGATGAGGTCTCCACCACCTGTCTTGACTGGTGATACATGGCATAGGCCCTGAGAGGCTCCGTTTTTTCCGCTTTGCCCAGAGGGCATACCCTCTGGCACAGGCCGCAGTCTATGCAGCGGTCCTCATGGATCTTTGGCATGATGAAACCGTACCGGTCCGTTTCCTGGGTAATGGCTCCAACGGGGCAGCAATTCATGCAGGCCATACAGCCTGTACAGTCCTTTTCAATCGAAATCATCATTGTTCCTCCCTGATGAGGTGTTTTAAAAGCGGACATGGATGATATGCCTGTATCCTGCCTGCTCCAGCTTCTCCTCATATTCCTCTCTCTTATACCGTGAAACGCTGAGGATCACAGGGATCTCTTTTTCTTTGTCAGACAAAGCTGCCTCCCTGTCAATGCCGATGACCGGAAAGCCCCGAAAGGCATTCCTGTCCTTTTCCGTCACCAGGACGCCGCGGATGACCAGATCCACTGCCCCTGCCAGATCCATCATCCGCTCTGCATACTGCCCTGTCCCGCACAAATAGATCTGGGTCGCCTCTGAACCAGATCCTTCTGAAAGGGAGGATACCAAAACATGCAGATCCTCTCCTAAAATATCCCTTGCTCTTGCTTTCCCGGAAGATGTCAGCTTCACAATCTGAAACAGGCGGCGGATCTCCTCATCCACATGTCCCCCCTCCTGAAAATAGATGGTTTCCTCTGATTGAAGATAAAGCTGACGGATACGGCCAAAAATATCTCTCCGCCATTTCTGCACCGCTTTCTGAAAAACCATATCCTGCCTATACTTCTCCTTGAGCATGGATTCTAATTCAAAAGAGCGGACAAAGCTTTTTAAATACCCTTCAATATTTTTGTCTGAGAAGCCCCCTGTCATGGTAGAATGGGGGCGAAGCCTTCTGAGAAACAGCTCCCTGTGGAGAAATTGGATCCGATCTGCCCTGGAGATCAGTTCAAAAATATATCCCACATCCTCGTGAAGGATACCCTCCACAAATTTTATTCCTATTTTTTCCAAATACTCCCGTTTCATGATAAAGGTGGGAACACTGAGGGAAAAGACGTCCTGCTCCATGCAGTAGATCAGACCATCCCGTCCGTTCATCACTGGACGCTCCTCATAAACAATGGTTTTAGCGGAAGCCTCTTTCCTCAGCTCATCATCATTGGTAAAAAGACGGGTCTCGAAGCCAGCGGCATCTAAGTCCTGGCTTTTACAGATTTCCAGCAGCTCCTCCAAAGCTTCCCGGCGTATCATGTCGTCGCTGTCTAGCATATAAATATATCTTCCGGAAGCATGGGAAAGGGCGAGATTCCGTCCGCAGGACTGACCTTTATTTTTCTCCTGGGAATAAACCCGGATCCTGGGGTCTTTTCTCTCATATTCCCTGAGAATCTCCGCTGTGCGATCTGTGGAAGCATCATCGATGCAGATGACCTCCAGATCCCCCATCGTCTGACCGAGAACGCTGTCCAGGCATTCTCTGATGTATGGTTCCACATTATATGCTGGTATAAGAACCGACACTTCCGGCATATGTTTTCTCCTCTCAGCCATTTTCTCTTTGCGCCTCAAGCTTCCGCTTCATGGCAGCCTCTGCCTCTTTCAGATCCTCTGGGCGATCCACCCCGATGCTTTCCGACTCGACCTCAATGATCTTGACCCGGTAGCCGTTTTCCAAAAATCGGAGCATCTCCACATCCTCAATGCGTTCCAAATATCCCCTTTCTCTTCCTCCGTCAAAGACTTCTCAAGAATTTTTCTCGGTTCTTCCTTTACCTTATCCAGTGGGATCTGGATCCCCTGCTTCTCGTTGACTTCCACACAGATACACCAGGGCGAATATCCAAAGGGAATGACTCCCATATGAAAATATCGTTTTATCAGGAATTTCCAGCCGCGCCTGTGAAAAATATAAGAATAATTGGGCCTGTTCTGACGGATATGCTGGTATGAATTGAAGCTGTCCTCATGGAGAATGTAAGGGATCTTTCGGATGTTCAGATACGTCCCTGCATATCCCAGATCCCAGAATACATGGATCCTCCCATAAGTATCTCCCCGCAAAGGGCCTCCCAGGATCTGCTCCATATGCCGGGTGACCCAATATCTCTGACACGGCAAAAAGGAAGCACAGCGCTGCCTGTAGGGATCCACCTTTTTGCAGTCCGGACATACAAATACCTGATGGATGCAGCCGCGCCATCCCCTAAGCCGTTCTGCCAGCTGGCTTGCCGTGCCGATCCCGTGGACTTCCAACACCAAATCCGCCTGTTTTTTTCCTGTCAGAACCTTCATCAGAGACACAAACAGCTGATAATAGGAAGAACAGCAATATAGCTCTCTCATGATCCCTCCCACATGGCAAAGGCTTCCATCAGGTCGTAGATCATCTCTGCTTCGCTGTCAGATCTTAAAAGCTCTGACTGTTTTTTTAGCAAAGACATTTCCTGTCCTCCGTTCTTCGACGCCTTATACTTTCTCACGCCATCTTTGAAAATCTTATACATATAAAACCGGATTGCCTGGTTCAAATTGGTACGGTCGGAAAGATTCCTCTGCACCCTGCGGACACATTCTAATATCCGTATCACACCCTCCAGATTTGCCATGCCCGGCGTTGCTGTCATAATAGAACCAGGCCGGAACCGCCGGATAAAAAAAGGCTGGCTGGTGGCTTCCATCCTCCTTGCTTTCATAAGCACTTCAAACGCAAAGGGTTCATCCTCATGAAGCATCCCTTCCTGAAAACGGATGTGATTTTCTTCCAGAAAACATCTCCTGTAAAAATATCTGGGCTGGGAAGCCAGCCAGTCCCATACCTCCATCCATTTTATAAACATCTCCGGCCCGTCTGAAATCTCCGGGTATTCCCGCTTAAAACCAGCCCGGTCCAAAAGCCCCCGCTGCTCCAAGCCCTCCTTTTCATAAATAAAGGAAGCGCCGAACACCTGAACCTCCAAATCTTCTTTCTCCCCTCTTTCATAAAGAGACTTTAAAGCGTCCTCGCGGAGCTTGTCATCTGAGTCCAAAAAATATACGTATTTTCCCTGAGCCAGATCCAATCCCTTGTTTCTCGCCGCAGCCAGTCCTCTGTTTTCCTCCTGCTCAAACAGGCGGAGCCTGCCATCTTTCTGCGCCGCTTTTTTCACAATATCCCAGGAGCCGTCCTTTCCCCTGTCATTGATGCAGATCACCTCAATCTCCCTCAGTGTCTGCCCCAATACGCTGTCTAGACATTCTTTTATGTACGGCTCTACATTATACACTGGTATGATCACTGAAACCTTCATTCTGTCACCTGATTCTTTCTGCAAAATACTGTCCTTCCTGTGAAATGCTGTCCTTCTGCAAAATACCGGCCTCCCTACAAAATGCCGGCTGATTCAGGGCTGTGCTCCGGTATCCTCTTTTCCATGGGCGGATAATGGTAATAATCATAGTAGGCACGCTTCAGATAGGCCTCCACATCGTTTGGCGCACCGACCTGCATATTTCCCAGCTTCACCCTGCTTTCCCCGCAAAACCACTGGCAGCTGTACCGGGTATGGATAAAGGGAAGGTAGCCATTTGACATAAAATAATCCTTTGTTTTTTTATTTTCATTCACTGTGCTGATCCAATCATGAAGACGGAAAATAAAGGAAGAAGGAAGCATTTTTCCAATAACAGGCAGGCTTCTCACTGCAATCCTGGTCAGAAAGCTGCGTCCGGCGTACTCCTTCTGATCCACATAAGCCCGATGCCCCATAGCCAGTCCGTAAACAGCCCGGACTGCTGTCATATGGAGCTTGTGGAGCCCCGGATGGTCAAAGGCCCTATCCAGAATAAAAATATCCAATGAAAGATGATTCTCCACTTCTTTGCTGCACTTTCCGCTGACCTTACGGAAAATATTGACCGGAACCGGTTCTTTCATGTAGAGGACGCGGCACAGAAAATCAAGAAACGCTCCATTCCCGATCTCGCTGCAGTCCATCAGAAGAAAATCCCCATCCCATTCTTTCCTGGCCGCATTTTTGAAACGCAGCAGGTCTTTTCGGGTCATTGCAATATCCACATCATCGTCCCAGGGAATTATATCCCCATAACGCAGGGAACCCAAAAGCCCGCCGAACACAAGAAAATACGGAATTTTGTGTTTTTGGCAGATCCTGTCCACCTCTCCCAGCAGAAGATACAAGATCCTGTGGACTTGAGACAGATACTCCTTCTCTTTTTTGCACAGCCCCGATACATCGGTCGTCATCTCCACAGCCCTTCCCGGCTCTGCTGTAAAGGACAGCAGACATTCCCCGCAGGCTCTCACTTCGATTTCCGTCTGTTCTTCCGCTTTCAGGGAAATCCTCAGGCCAGACAGGCGGATCCCTTCATCCTTTAATGCCGTACAGAACCTTCTATTGAAGGATTTCTGTTCTACCCGACTCACCACATAAGGGTCTTCCTCATAGAAAATCCCTTCATGCTGCGCCTCCTTTGGGCCAAGATAAATGATAGTCACGGGACAGTCCGCTGAAGACGTTACCTCTATCTCATATCCCCTGGCATCCAGCAGATCTTTCATATCCCTCTGCCTCCTCTGTTTTCTCCATTGATCTTATACTCATACCATACACGCTCTGCCATCTCCCTGTCAAAGGAATCCTTTTTTTGATCCGGTATGAGGCCCAGCAGCTTCTCTGTCTCACTGAGACTGCATTGATGTTCCCGGAAAAAGAAAGAGGCATAGGTCGGAGTCATCCCGTAACGGGCCGAAAGCTCATATTCCGGAGAACAGCCCCATACATGATCCGCAGCTATGGGGCGGATCCATCTCAGTGCAGCTGATTTTAAACGGGCTGCGTCATACGTTTTTTGACAGCGGCGGTTGAGATATGCTGCCAGCTCCTCACTTTTTATATTTCCAGCGCCTTCTCCAATCCCTTCTAATGTGGAATCCAGAATGATCTCCCGCTCTAAATCCAGATCCAAAGCCGCCATTCCATTGGAAAAGGCCCGGTTGAGATTGTTGTGGGCATGGAGCCCCAACGCTATCGATGAAGGAAGCAGCCCGTCTGCCAGGATCATTCGTTTCTTTATCTCCTGTTCTGTCATGGAACCAAAGCTGTCCACAATATAAAATCCAGCAGCTCCTTCCAATTCCTCCCTGACCCGGATAACCAGTTCTTTCAGTTCCCCTTCTGTATAACGGGCGCAAACCATAGGCTGAAGCATCAGGCGGTATCCTTTTTCCAGGATCCCCTGCCCGGCTTCTAACGCTTTTTCTATATCCTTCTTATGAAAGCACAGCCGTATGCCCTGGATTCCTGAAGCGGACTGAACGGGAAGAGACGAAACGGGATACTTTCCCCAGTCGATCATTACAAACCTCTGGGCCTTTTTCCCACCTTCATCCAGGCCATTGTTCACGATCGCCTGCAAATCTGAATATTCGCTTCTATCTTCACAGCTTCCCCTTTTTTCGTCCAGATAGCCCAGCTCCACATATTCAATCCCTGCCGCCTCTGTTTCCCGGATCACCGCCTCCATAGCGGTTCGGCCAAATTGAAACTGATTGACCCAGCCGCCGTCCCGAAGGGTGCAGTCCAGCATACTCACCTTGTTCATACCCATCACCATCTTATCCTTATCAAAGCCTCTATCAAGGGCCTGCTTTCTTTCATCTCTTTTGTTCTTCTGTAGCATCCATAAAAAATCCCGTGAGGAAGTATCCCACACACCAACGCCTTTGCCATCAGCCCAGGGATCCCTTCCCAATGCACCTGGGAGACAGCTATGTAAGTAACGGCTGCCGCAGCCATAGTCACGGCTCCATATCTTGCGTGGGAAAGAAAATAGGTGCGGATCCCGCCTTCTGTAAAATAAGTGCGGAATAAGACCACGGCGCCTCCTATAAAATTGAAAAGAAAATAGGAGACGAGGGTGGCTGAAAGAATCCCTATAATCCCCATGGAGCGGACAAACAGCCAGTTTAAGAGCAAATTTGCTCCTGCCTCCGCCACAGAAATATATCGGGCCTGCCACCAAACCCCTGCCGATTCAGAGTAAAGAGTACGGATGTCGCTCATTTTCAGCACATAAAAATACAATGCAAATAAAAGGGCCGCTGAAAATGGAAGTACCATTGTCCTTCCTGCCCACAACTCCATAAAAGGCTGATAAAGGCACAGAAGACAAATCGCACACCATCCGCTGACCCACATGAACAGAAAATCAATTCTGCCCATATCCTTTAAATTTTTCTCCTTTGTCTCTACTGCAATGCTGTTTCCCACTCCTCCGGCCATGGAAACGCGGATCACGGCCAGCACCATCACAATGGAATCCATAATGTAATAATAATTTGCATACACTGCCGCTGCTTCCAATCCCAAAAAAGCTGATATAAAAATGGAATCCACGCTGTTTCTGGACATGACCGCAGCCTTACGGATCGTAAGGCCTGCCACCTGTTTTTGGATCTCCCGCCTCTGTTCTTCTCTGATCCTTCCCCCGCCTGTATAGGCAGGATACTTCCTTTTCGCCTGCCTTGCACACAAAAGGCTGTAGCACACAGAGGCAGCCGGCAGCATAGCTGCATATAGATAATAGTTCCGGGACAGAGCCACAATGACTGCCTGGGCAGCGTACATAAAAAGCTGAGTAAAAATATGGATCCTTCCGCCCAGGTCATCCCTCTGGTGGGCTGTCAGCAAAGCCTTTCTTTCAGGAAAAATAAAATATCCGGCTACTGCATTTGCCAGATAGATCAAATACAGGCCATAAATATGGATCCCATCCGGAGTCTCATCCCGGATCAAGCCGGGAAGGAAGGGCATAAGAAGCAGCCCTGCCGCCGCCACCGCCGTACCCACAATCCTGTAGACCTTGGAATAAAAGCTTAACAGGCTGTTAACCATCTCCCTGTCATTTCTGGCCACTGGAACATACATGCTGTACACGATGGCTGTCCCAAATCCCATCTCCGTCAGGTTCAGCATCTGTACAATGGAATAAAAAAGGCTGGTAAGCCCTAAATATTCTGCCCCGATCATGTGAATGATCATCGTCCTTACGAAAAAGGGAAGAAGGATCCCTGTGATCCGATCAATTTCTCCCACGATCATATTCCGTTTTGTATTCTTGGAACGCTCCAGCCTTGTGATCTTCATAGCTCCTGTATCTATCCCTATAGGCGCTCCGGGCAGTCCAGCCGGAATCCCGCCACATGAAAAAGTCCTGACCCAGGAATCCGCCGTCCTGATGTCAGGAAAAATGTCTTTATTCTAATTTCCATTATATAAAGATTCTTGGGGAATAGCAATCTTTGTTTTCATTTTTCATAAGAAAACCTGTAAAACCTCTGATGTCCAAACCCAACACGGATCCTTCCATCAACCCTACAGTCAGTCCTGCGATGGGAGATTCTTGTCGAAATGCTGATAATCCTTAGGATTATTCCAGTCCCCTCCCCATTGAAAGCCATATTTTATAAAAATCTGGTAAGCAAGATCATCATGGGTGATCATATGGGGGCGGCCTGTATTCCGATCAATATAATCACTGGCATTTTCATGATACCATCGCGGGGAACCAGTAGAATAAGACACATATGGATTTTGTTGAGGATTCAAGTCAATGGCTTTGCCGTAAGCATGGTTTGAGAGCTTTTTTCCCCCAGTGACCGTCCGGTAACAAAAGGCGGAAGTATTATTCACCTCAATGGAGGCAGAATCCGAGGAATCCCCATCACCGGTCCAGTAATGATCGATCAAATACATAGAATAAATCTGATATTTTGCCTCAAAAAGCTCCTTAAAAATGTTCTTCACGTCCTCCTCAATATCCTTATTGACAATCATTTCCCCCACCTGGATCTGACCATCGAAATTGTAATGAGGCATTTTCAGATACCTCAGGGAACACAGCGGCACATAATCATTGGCCTGGTATGACTTTCCATTGATCCGCTCATAGAGATTATCCCCCTCCTCAATGACCCAGCTCATAAAATAGGCATCGAGATTGGAAAAATCAATTTGCTCCTCCGCCAGTATCGTCCCTGGGGCCAGTCCGCTTAAATTGGCCAGGACAGAGGACGCTTCGGTTTGTGTTTCTGTTTCCGTCTCTGTTGCTGCTTCTGTCTCCCCAGATTGGCTGCTCGCTTCATCATCTTCTGTCTCGATCCCTGTCTCCATCCTTAAGGCCAACCGCTCTATTCTCTTAACCTCCTTTCCCCTGTCTATTTTCCAGCAGACTATGACCATCGCCAACATCAGAACTCCGATCGCAGCTGCCACAGGGCAGGCAGGGACCCAGCCCCGCCTGCCCTGTTTTCTTCGGCTCCTTCTCCGGCTGTCCCCCAATCTGTCCCTGTTGTTTTTCTTCCTATTCACTGTAAGCATAGATACCCACCTCGGCAATTACCATATCTTCATATTCAGAACCCGGATAGATATTTTCGACCGTTACTGTGATATAATCGGATTCTACCGGCCTGGACAGGGGACAGGAAAACTCCTCCATCTGATCTGGGAAATCTATGGTAAACTCCTGATCTCCCAATCCAATACGAAGACGGCTTGGACGGCCATTCCTTCCATACCAGTCTGCGGAACGGTGATTTCCTAAGCGGAAGGTGAGGAGTGTTACCGGAAAATCAGAGTGAAACTGCGCGGTCATAGACTGCCCGATTCCCCGGTTTATATTTGTCTGCCAGCTGGTTTCCACAACCCCGTCAAATGCGCTGTATGCCGTATAAACATGTTCTTCATCCATTGCCGGAAGATGGGAGGAATCCGTAGCTGCCACGATCTGCGGTATTTCTAACACCATCGTACTCCGGTCGTATCCGGGAACCACCTGACAGGTAACAGGAGACCCTTGGGAAAACGTTTCTGCAACGGTTTCTGTTGGAACCCCTTGAGCGGTTTCCGCTTCCTTTCCCGGTTCTGCAGCTTTCTCTGAGACTGCTGAATTTCGATCATCTTCATTTTTTGTGTTTTTCTTTCTTCCATCTTCTTTTTCCTCAGCCCTGTCCTCCTCACGGTTTTCCCATACGGAATGAACGTCTTCCTCCGGCTTCTCATTTTTGTTCCTTACACCGCTGACAAAGAAGAAAATTGCGGTAGCTGCTGCAGCCCCACAAAGAACCGCTATTACAATGGCAAAAAATGAAAAATTTCTTTTTGGAAGCTGTCTTTCAGACTGCTGTGCAGCGCCTGAGATTTCTTTCCGTTTCCTGACCGCCTTATTTTGGGGATCCTCCTGTCTGGAGATCGCCATCTGACAAACTGCCTGATTCTGTTCCTGCTGATGTATCGAATCGGTTTCCTCCAAACGTATCTCTGCCGGGCAGATTTTTTGCTCTGGCTCCTCTGTGAACTGGTTGGAGGATTGGGAAGGAAATCTTACCGGATTTCCGCATTTCGTACAAAACTTAGCATTTTCTTTCAATTGGCTTCCGCATTTCGGGCAAAACATTACTTTTCCTCCGTCTATATCATAACTTTAGTTCATACGTGTTCCACATTTACGGCAAAACTTAAAAACACTGTCATAAACCTGTCCGCAGTTTGGACACACTAACACTGGGGAGGCGGACGGCTCCATCGCTGCCGCCTGAGGAACAGCTCTCTCAGTTTCTCCCAATATCTGTTTTTCCATCTCAGTCAGATGCTCTACTTCTGCCTCCTGAGCAATGATCAGCTCTAATTTTTCCTGGATCAGGCGAAGTTTTTTCTCCATTTCCTCTGTAACCAGTGTTCCGCTGGAACTCCAATTTTCATAGAGCTCTTTTCCTAACTCCATTTTTAATGACTCAATCTCAGAATTGAGAGTAGAGATATAGGTTTTAATCTTATTGATCTCCAAAAAATTTGCTGTTTTTACATTTAATGTGGTAAGCCCTTTTGAAAATATATTTTTAATATCAGCCATAATTGTTTTCTCCTTTGTCTTTTCTTTTTACCAATTGTTAAAAATCAACGAGATAGCTTACATCTTCCTCTAACAGCGTGGCTTTCCCTTTTTTCCAGATATAGAGATCGCCTTCCCCTCGTTCCGTGTCATAATCCGAAAGAAATACAACCGTTCCATCGTCACAAACCTGTTCTATATATACTTCCTCCCCAACCTCTAGGATCTTTCCATCCTGGATCTCTCCCAGAGATGAAGCATCTCTGCTGGCATTAGAATCATAACAAAAAAATATGCGGCCGTTTTTGTGGAATATAGAACCGGTTTCATCGTTCAGCTCCTGTCCATCACATCGCAGAGATCCTTCTGACCGCTCATAATCATAGTCTGTAAGGTAAATGAGCTGTTTTCCTCTTACAATGGCATTGGAGATTCTCATGCCGCCCCTGCTGCTGTTAGCAATCCCATTAAAATCGTCATCCACCTCCACAGGCGTGCCAAAGCCTTTCTCCGAAAAAGGGATCTTCTCCAAGGATACATATTCTGCATATCCGTCCCAGCCAGGCTCATCTGAGATACAATGGTACAGAATACGGTTTTTTGTATCTACAAAATAGTCTTCCAATTCGCAGGGGCCTTCCATCTCCAAGACACAGCCCTCTGTAATGAACATGCCTGTCTCTCTAAGGCCGCTTCTGTCGATCCAATCATAGAAACGCGACTGCAGGTTGGCATCGGAAAGGTTAGAAAGCTTAAATCTTGCAAATGCTTCTTCCTCATAATCACCAACATACAGAGCAGGTTCATAAGAAAGGGAGTCCTGATCCTGCACATTGCTGCAGACCTGAATCTGATGGCAGTCCCATGCATTTTCAGCCAGAAGCCTCGACTCTCTGCCATCATAAACATATAAGTTTACTCTCTCAATATCTGTATCCGCTTCTGCCAGCTGACGGCGCAGCTCATCCCGTTTAATCTTTCTCTCATACTCCCGATATGCCTGATTGTATTGATCATAACCCAGCGAATTATATATACGGTTGCTTCCAATATAATCCTCTCTCCTAGGTTCCGTCATTGCCGCATCCGCTTTCGCCATATCATCTTCTATCAGCGACATCAAAGAAAAAGGATCACCCTGTGTGGTATAATAGACATACCGATCTCCTCCATAGGGAATGACCATATCCACATGGGAAGCAATTTTCTCTTTCTCCCCTTTCTTGGAACAATACAGATTCTGATTGCTGTCCAGATAATAAACCAACTTCAGATCCGGACTCTCTGCGGCCACGGACGCGCAGGAGGAATCCACCTTCTTTTCGTTTCCTTTTTCAATCTCCCCCATATAATACAGCGTTTGATCCGTATCCATCCACATAAGGCTTTGGCCGTCCTCACTGCAGAGCCAATAGGAAGCATCCTTTGCCAGCTTTATATCCTCTCCATCCTCATACATATAAATAGCAAATCCGTTATCTAAGTTTTTTGTATAGAACACTCGATCCCCACACACCTGAAAGAGAGAAACATTGCTGGAAATTTTCTCCTCTGTATCATTTTTTTCACTGTCCTTTTTCAGGTCCCGCCGATATAATGTGCTGCCAAAAGAATCCCTTTTAGCAGTGTAATAGACATACCGCCCATCCTCTGAATATTCCACCCTGGAATGAATATTCGAGCTGTTGTCCCCATCAACAGCAATACGGTCGGACAGCTCCAGAGTTTTCTTACCACTGACATAATAAAGGCAGTTATCCTTTTCGTAGGTAAAACCGATCTCTGTCTCTCCTCCCATTCCTTTCATTCTTGAAACTCCAAAAGCTGCTGTGCCTATAACCGCTGCAGCCACAGAAACCGTCAGGAACCAGCGGCCTGCTTTCTTTTTCTTTGTTTTCACCAACGGCTTTTCAGCCTGATTTTGACCTAAATCCTGTGTCAGCGCCCTTCCGCAATTCTGACAAAAAGCGCTGTTTAGCTCGTTTTTGAAACCGCACTCTGGACAGAATACTAGATCTGTACTCCTATTCTCACTACCCATTGTTTCTTATCTCTCCCCTTTTCTTACAGTACATCTATAAGCTCTCGAGCCTTACCCTCAACTTCTTCCTCTAAATCTTCCCAATCACGTTTTGTTGCTTTCAGCACATCCATTTTTTTGCCAGAAGGCATTTTTAAACCTCCTGAGAGGGGCTCTATGAAAAGGGAAAGCACCAGATCTGTGTCAAAATTATCATAAGGCCCTTGGAACGCTATGGTATCAATCTCCAGGCTCAGAGATTTTCCTTTCTTATGATCCAGAACGACTCCGCTAAGCTCTGCCGAAGTACTTGTACCGCCGAATGCAAGCGCTCCTTCCACGCTGAAATCGCCTTCTTTTTTATCATGCTCTGCATTGAAAGAAAACGTGTTCCGAGAGGATCCTTCCCTAAATTCCAGCTCCATCTGGGAATCCCACATGGAACGATCCTCCTTTTCCTTCTTTGTCACTTCTAACTCTGTCCGCCTTCCTCCTTCGTCCAGAGTAATAACTCCATTCATATCGCGGGTCGGAACTGCGCCCCCTTCAAAATCAAATTCTGCTGAGATTTCACAGGAACCGTATGCCTGAATCTCTGCTGCGGCTTCCAGATGGGCGGCATTTCCTTTCTTATCCACATAAAGGATCAACTCCAGATCTTCTACATAATCATCCAGAAAATCCTCAATCTCATTACTGCCTGATTTTATGGCGTCCAACATGGAATCTACCTGCTGTTTTGCATATCTGCGGGCTGTATCATGGGGGCTGAAATTTGCCGCCTCATATGTAAGGGTTAAAATATCTGTGAGCATTTCCAACTCATTTTCCTTGATCGTTTTATCGGACGTGAAGTATTTTCCAGCACTTTTAATGAAATCAGCCAGGGCTTCGTTTGGTATAACCACTTCATATCCCTTACATTTCTGCTTTTTCCCATTTACTATAAATTTCTTCGATCCCACGCTCTTTACTTCCATTGCATCCTTTAAGATTTCTGTGGCTTTTGTTGTTTCCTTGTACCGTTCATACATATCTTCAAAATTAAAATATTCTTTTTTTCCGGTCAGAGCCTCATTCATTCTCCCCAAAATCCGGCCGACATCATCTGTTGCTTCCTCATCCACCCAAAGCATACTGCCAAGCTCAGAATTTTTAAGTTTCTCGCCAAAGTTATCGCGGTAATTCATCACAAGGACTGAATCTGTAAACTCTGGTGCTGCCACTGCAATTTCTTTATCGTCCATATATAGGCTGGCAGTTCCCCAATCCATACCGCCAACGCCAGCTGCACCATCCCATCGCACCGCATTTTTTCCCGGATCCCTCATAAAAGCCAGGCTGGCATCAAGAGCCGTAATACTGCTCCAGCCAGGAATCTCATCCGTTGACAGAGAACCTCCCATAGCTACAGAGCCGTTTCTTGCCATCTCCTGAAGATCTTTCAGTCCAAAAGTTCTCTCCAGGTATCCCTCGTCTATGGTTTCCACAATGCCCGTCAAAGCGTCAGCCACAATATCCTTTTTATTCTTAAAAAGGCCGCTTCCTGCCACCGTTCCGATCACAGCCGCTCCAGCTACCGCCGCTGCACCTGCTGCCAAGAAAATTTTTCCCTTTCCTGCCAGGATAGCTGCCGTTCTTCCCCTGGCAGCCCCTGAGGAAATACGTTTTCCCGTTTCGGGGTCAAAAAGATCTGGTCTGCTACCTGTCAGAGGCTTTCCCGTCTCCGGGTCAAAACGGGCCTCCGATAAGTCAGGGCTTCTTAGCGGTTCTCCCGTCTCTGGGTCAAAACGATCCTCCGATAAGTCAGGGCTTCTTAGCGGCTTCCCCGTCTCTGGATCAAAACGGGCCTCTGGTGTATAGGAGCCGCTTAACGGCCTTCCCGTCTCCGGGTCAAATAAATCTTTATCTTCCGTATTCATATTAAGTTCTCCTTTTCGACTCTAAATCAACTATTTCCAGAATGGATTTTACCATGATAAAAGCCCTGACTATGGAGGCAGCCTATTTCTTCCCCATCCGATCAGGGATGAACGAGGGAAGCTCTCCATTTGTTCAGGACTTTTTACCCAAAATCCATTTTAATGTTTTTGAATTTATCACAAAATATTGATAGGAATCACATTACAGGTGCTGTCCAGATACGTGTCACATATCCATTTTCATCGACATCATTAATAAATGTCGTATAGAATTTTCCATTTTCTTCTAAATATTCGTCAATACTTCCATATCTGGATATTCCATCCGGCATCGGATTACCTGAATATATATAAGGCATATTCATATGCTTAAATACAACAATCGCATCTTTATTCACATAAAAACTTCCCTCATATAAAACATAAAAATCGCTCCACTGAAGATTTATCTCCGGCCCTGTATACTTTCCATTAGGAAGCTGTGTAATTTCCCATTTCCATTCTTCAGGAACCTCTTCCGGCGAATCATACATATTAGCTGCCTCCAGAACCTGTCCTGTAACCTCATAATAATCTCCGCGATCAATCAGATTATCCTCTCCAATATACATCATTGCATATTCCACATCCACATTGGAATCTCCCAAAAAGTTATTCTTGCCTCCCCCTGATATATACAGTGTATCATCCAAAAAATATTTATAATACTCTGCTACTGGACGTCTGTTATCGGTTCTCTGTACCGCCTTTGTCTGCACAACGCCGTTTACATTCCAGGCTCCATTGGCATCTACTGCATACTGCCCTTCCACTATAGCATTGGCAACCATATAACCGTTGGCGTCAAAGTAATAGCACTCAGCTACACCGTCCCGATTCCCGTCCAGCCATTTCCAGCCATTTTTCAGATAGGTTCCATTATCCTCCTGCCACCAATAACCGCTTGCATTCTGTTCCCAGTGTCCGTCAGCATAAGCGTTCATACTGAAGGCCGCTGTAAAAGCCGCTGCATAAGCTGCTGCCACCCATTTTTTATTCCCTTTCATATGTTTTTTCCTCTCTCAAATACTCCTATCTTATCTGTACGATACCGGGCTGCTGTTTTCAACGCCCTGGCATCTGCCTCCAGGAACACAATTAACCCAGTCAAAAGAAAGCTCCATAATCTCACAGTCTGTAAAATCCCGCTCTCCCCAAAGCCAGAAATCACGGATCTGCGCCTCCTGCTCCATACCAATCTGATTTTGTTCCGAATAGATCTCCTGGAACCTCAAATTTCCATCTATGGTAAGAAGTGCTGTCACCTCCTGGCTCCAATCATCCATGCAGAACAATCCTTTTTTTCCTTCATACCAGCGAAAATATGCCCGCGGCTGGGTATTTGCCTTAATTATCTGCCCAGTATAGCTATCCGCCTTGCGAACTGCTCCTCCCTGGATGGTATATAAACTTAATTCCAGATTCTGACTGATCTCATACCCTCCAAAATCCATGGTCAGAAGATCCAGGATCCCATCGCCATTAAAATCATCCTCCCGATACCAAGTCAGCATACTCGTATTGTCATACTGTGAAGCATAACGGTACAAACGGAATTTTTCATAGGCTTCCCTTGCATTTGCAGGAGTTGCCACATACCAGGAGCCATCCTCCCCCAACAGATAACCGTCTGGTGTCATTTGCTCCTGAGCCATATACCCATAGCTGCCTACATAGTAATTACCGATCCATGTATTTTCTGCATAGCTGCCATCGTCATTTCGGTATCTCCAGCTGTAATCCTTTCCTTCCTCACGAAACCAGGAGGCAATATCCTCATCATAATCCCTCACCCATTCTCCGGCAAAAGTTGGAAAGGAAATTGAAACTGCAAGCACAGAGGCCAATCCTATAGCACCTAAAATTGTTTTTCTTTTCATACCCTTCTCCTTTATATTTCCAAATGATAAATAAAACCAAGCCTTTCATTCATCGATCACATAATTTGAATTATGTGGTTTTCTATGAACATTCTAAAATCTTTTGCTTCTTAAATTATATAAAAATTTTTAGGAAATAGCAATCTGAATTTAAAATTCTATATATG
>CABQJX010000054.1 GCA_902464595.1 uncultured Lachnoclostridium sp.
GCCTCCGGAATTACCGGAGCTGCCAGTGGAAGTGTCCGGAGTCTGAGCTGATACGCCGTTTGCATTCTGACATACGCCGTCTGCCCCAAAGCTATACTGAACATTGTTGATGGTGGCCGTTGTGCCTGCGATCATCTTTCCATCACTTGCAGGATTCAGATAATAGTAGTTTCCGGACAGCTGGATCCAGCCAGTCATCATATGTCCGTTGCTGTTGAAATAGTGCCAGGATCCATCGATCTGCTTCCAGCCAGTAGACATTTTGCCATTGGTCATATCCATATAGTATTTATTTCCCTCGCTGTCATTTAACCAGCCAATAAGCATACGCCCGTCTGTGTTCAGATAGAAATAATCATTGTCCACCTTGGCCCATCCGGTCATCATCTTGCCGTCCTGCCCAAAGAGATACCAATTATCCTTGATCTGGGCCCAGGAATTGACCACGCATTTTCCATTGCTCTGGAAATAATACCAAGCTCCATCCATCTCACGCCAGCCGGTTCCCATGCTGCCGTCGCCCCTCATAAAGTAATAATCATCGCCGATCCGAAGCCAGCCGGTGACCATTACTCCGTCCAACATATAATACCATTTTCCATATTCTGGATTGATCCATCCCGTTGCCATCAAGCCGCCAGGACGGAAAAAGTACCATTTTCCATCAATCTGCTTAAATCCCGTTGTCATGTAGCCGGTTGTAAGATCCATATAATACCAGCCCTCGCTGGTCTGAAGCCAGCCGGTGTGTGTCTGGCCATTGTTCGTGTAAGTCCAGTGATCGTTGGTCTTATTCCAGCCATCTGCTGCAAAACTGGTAAAAGCGCTTCCAAGGGACATGGCCCCGATCATTCCAGCCGCCGCCACGGCAGTCCAGTATTTCCTGTATCCCATGCTTCTTCCTCCTCGTCTGGTATGTATACAGGGGAGGAAGCTGTACTCCCTCCCCAAGATTTTCCACTTTCTATTATAGCACAATGCCCTGCTGATTTCGTAACAATTTTATTACAATTTACGTAATTTCCTGTAAAACTTCTTTGCATAGCGGTACATGATAATGGTATATTCCCCAAATTCTTCTCCCAGGGCACTCTTATAAACAGCCCACAGACACCATAGGAATCCTCCTAAGGCTGCATTTGCATACAGGGCAAACCGTTCCTCCTCATCCGGCTCCCTCTCCAGATAAAGGGACAGCAAATGTTCCATCTGCTCCTCATTGTAATAAGAATAGATTGCACTCATGGACACGTCCATAATGGGATCGCTCATCCCCGCATACTCCCAATCCAGCAGTTTTACACTTCCATCCTCAAAAAACAGGAAGTTATCCACATTCGGATCAATATGGCAGAGACAAGAAGGGCGCTTCCTGGAATCAAGCTGTTCCATCAGCCAGTCCATGGCTTCCTTCACCTCGTCGTAATCCTCAAAAACCAAGGCGTTGTGAGCCCTGCACAGCTGCTCGTAAAACTGGATCCGTTCCCGGATGTCAAACCGATGGGCCACTGTGATGCCTGACTGATGGAGCGAACGGACGATCGACATGCACTTTTCCATATCCTTCCAGTCATCTGCATTCCCATTGCGGGTCCCCTCATAGTAATCAGCGATCTTATATCCATTTTCCTCATTGAGATAGATCAGCTTTTCCGTAATCCCCAAGGGCTTGACCGCCTCATAAACTGCTTTTTCCTGTTTCCTGTTGATAAGAAGCTCGGTTCCCGGTCCGGGGATCCGGCAGATATAACCATGTCCGTCCACGTTGAACAGAAAGGATTTGTTCGTCATCCCGGCCTTCAGGCAGCGTATATCCCGGATATGGGACTCCGGCACGTCAAAGACCTGAGCTACCAGCTTCATAGCCGCATTGTCGGAATGATTGCGGTAGCGAGGATCAAAAAGACGCAGCTCCTCCAGATTCTCAAACTCATAGACCTGATTTTCCGGCTGGCAGTTAATGTCCATTTCAATATCCTGCCACCGGTCGGAGGGAATACCTGACAGCTGTTCTGCTTCTCTCAGAAGATCCCCCTCCCCCTTCAAGCGGCGTCTCGCCTCACCGGTGAGCATATCTGCATAAACCTGTTCCCAGTAAAACGGTTCTGTCCCTGGTGACCTGTAATACCCCTCCAAAACAGGAAGGAACCATTTGGAAAATTCTCTTGAAAAATATACGGGGCCGTACATCACCCATTGATCATGGCCCCCTACCTGAACCTCTGTGATTCTTCCCTTCTTGTTAAAAGACAGACACCACTCCCTGGTATCCCCCTTCTGGAAAGAAGCGCTGTACCACGCTCCGCACTCATGGCTGTGGTACATATTATCACGGAGCCAGTTATCCGAGGAGAGAATGTACATATTCCGCCCCTCTAATATCTTCCGGCAATGGTAAATCGTAGCCAGCGTATTTTTGCAGGAATATTCCGGGTTGTAGAGAAGCTTCACATCATATTTATCCATAAGATACTCAAATTTTTCCTTCAGGTATCCCACCGCGATGGTAATATCCCGGACACCTGCCTGGTGAAGCTGTTTGATCTGTCTCTCGATCATCCGCTCCCCGAACACCTCTAACAACCCCTTCGGAGTCTCAAAGGTGAGAGGTACAAACCGCGAGCCAAATCCTGCTGCTATGATCAGCGCCCCGTCCACGCGGCAGGGCTCCAAAAGCGTTTTTCCAGCCTCTGTAAGCTTCCATCTTCCTTTTTCTTCTTCCTCTATATATCCCAGGGAAACACACTGTTTTACCAGGTGATTGGCCGTTCCAAGAGATACCCCCAGCTGCCCTGCCAGCTCTCTCTGCGTTGTCTCCGGCTGCTCCATCACTGCCCTGCATATAAGTCCGTATCGGTCCATCTGTTATTCCTCCTGCGTCTGGAATCCGGTATCCTTTATCCTCTGCCCAGACACTTTTTGTTCAAAATAAGTTATTTTTCAAGATATGTGAACAATATAGCACGGCAGCGGTAAAAATGCAAGATGGAAGCCCTTGGATTTCCTCTTTTTTATGGTATAATCCTAAGTAATACTATAATGGTTCATCTTCAAATGAGGAGAAAATGGAAATGTTTTTGAAACGCATTACAGATAGCTCAGACCCTATGTACCATGAGGCATTAAAACTGTATCAGACCAGTTTTCCCTATCATGAACAGAGGGAACCTCGTTCACAAAAAGAAATCTTAAACGACAGCGAATATCATTTTTGTTTAATATATGACGGAAATACCTTTATTGGTTTGATTTTGTATTGGGAGACGGAACAATTTACGTACATTGAACATTTCTGTATCCTTCCGCAAATGCGGAACAGACAGTATGGACAAAAAACGCTGGCGCTTTTAACGGGGACAGATAAAACATTAATCCTTGAGATCGATCCGCCCAAAGATGCTATTTCTGAGCGCAGAAAAGGATTTTATGAACGGTGCGGTTTCACAGAAAATTCCTTTGACCATATCCATCCTCCATACCACAAAGAAAATGAAGGGCATTCTTTAATTATCATGACCTGCCCCAAACAAATCCCCCAGGATATATTTGAAGCTTTCCGCGAATACCTGGAAAATAAAGTGATGCAGAATGTATTTTCCTAAAATATACTGAAGTTTCCGCGTTTTCCAGTCTATCAAACCCAGATAACCAATAAGATCAGGAGAAAAACTGATGAAATTAAAAAATATTTTAATTGTTGTAAAAGATATTGAAAAGTCAAAACAATTTTACTGCAGTCTGTTCGGCCTTGATGTGGCTTTGGACAATGAGGGAAATGTAATCTTAACAGAGGGCCTGGTGCTTCAGGACGAAAAAATCTGGAGCTCCTTTTTAGGAAAAGAGATCATTCCAAAAAGCAATTCCTGCGAGCTGTATTTTGAGGAACCGGATCTTGAAGGGTTTGTCAAAAAGCTGGAAACATTATATCCCTCCATTCAATATGTAAACCGCATGGCGTCTCACAGTCAGAAACCGAGAGTAATCCGTTTTTACGATCTGGACGGCAACCTGATCGAGGTAGCAGCACCAGATTTTTCTAAAATTTAAGCGGAAGCCCTAAAAATAAGACTTCCGCTATCACTATTTTATGATGTTTATTGTTCTATTACACCTCAAAGATCAGGTCTCCGTAGCTTGGCATGGGCCACAGATCCTTATCTACGATCATTTCCAGCTTGTCAACCGGAGCACGCAGCGCTTCCATAGCCGGAACTACCTGAGCATGGTAAGCCTGGGCCTGAGCCTGTCCTCCCTTCACTGCACCGCAGGCCTCTGTCACCTCCCACAGATGGGTCAAGGCCCGCTTTGTCTCCCCTAAGAGAGCGGAGGTCTCTACCAAAAGCTCTGTCTGAGCTGTTACATCTGCCGCCTCGCACACGCCTTTTACCGCACCAATGGAAGCGGCCAGCTGGGTGGTATACTTGATCACAGCCGGGATAATGGACTTGCTGGCCATGTCGTACATAGTTCTGGCCTCAATGTTGATGGCCTTGGAATAATTTTCATACTCTACCTCTGCCCGCGATGACAGCTCGGATCTGGTAAAGACGCCGAAGGCCTCAAAGAGCTTAACAGCCTTCTCTGTAGTGAGAGCAGGAATGGCGTCCACCATGGAACGCAGGTTAGGAAGCCCCCGGCGCTCTGCCTCTGCCACCCACTCCTCAGAATATCCATTTCCATTAAAGATGATCCTCTTGTGAGCTGCCAAAGTCTCCTTAATGAAATCGTGAACCGCCATATCGAAGTCTTCTTCCTTCTCCAGACGGTCTGCCGCCTCCTTCAGCGCTTCAGCTACAATGGTATTTAAAACTGTATTGGGGGATGCGATGGAATCAGAGGAACCAACCATTCGGAACTCGAATTTGTTGCCTGTAAAGGCAAAGGGGGAGGTACGGTTCCGATCCGTTGCATCCTTATCCAGATCAGGAAGAATATCCACACCTGTCTTTAAGGTTCCTCCCTGCTTGGAATGGGTAGCCTCTCCTGTATCACAAAGCTGGTCGATCACATCCTCCAACTGCTCTCCCAGGAAAATGGAGATGATGGCCGGCGGGGCCTCGTTTGCGCCCAGACGGTGGTCGTTTCCCACATCTGCGGCAGATTCCCGCAGCAGGTCAGCGTGAACATCCACTGCCTTGATGATGCAGGCCAGAACCAGAAGGAACTGGATATTCTCATGAGGCGTATCCCCTGGATTCAGCAGATTTGTTCCGTCATCCGCGATCAGGGACCAGTTGTCATGCTTGCCGGAACCATTGACGCCTGCAAAAGGCTTCTCGTGGAGCAGGCAGGCCATTCCATGGCGTCCTGCCACTTTTTTTAAGGTTTCCATCACGATCTGATTGTGATCCACCGCCTGGTTTACGCCCTCATAAATGGGAGCCAGCTCATGCTGTGCCGGAGCCGCCTCATTGTGCTGTGTCTTGGCTGGAACCCCTAACTTCCACAGCTCCTTGTTTACATCGTTCATGTAAGAACCTACACGCTCCCGGATGACGCCGAAGTAATGATCCTCCATCTCCTGTCCCTTAGGCGGCATAGCTCCAAACAAGGTACGCCCGGTATAGATCAGATCCTTGCGCTGTAAATATTTCGCCTTGTCCACCAGAAAATATTCCTGCTCCGCTCCCACCGAAGTCGTTACGCGCTTGGCCGTGGTATTTCCAAAAAGACGCAAGATACGCAGCGCCTGGCCGTTCACTGCCTGCATGGAACGAAGAAGAGGAGTTTTCTTATCCAACGCCTCACCGGTATAAGAACAGAAAGAGGTAGGCAGGCAAAGGGTAACGCCGATGGCATCCTCTCTCAGAAAGGCGGGAGAGGTACAGTCCCAAACCGTATAGCCTCTTGCCTCGAAGGTAGAGCGCAGGCCGCCGGAGGGGAAGGAGGAAGCGTCCGGCTCACCCTTGATCAGCTCTTTTCCAGAAAACTCCATAATCACCTTTCCCTCATTGGGGGCGGAGATAAAGGAATCATGCTTTTCCGCCGTTACCCCGGTAAGAGGCTGGAACCAGTGGGTGTAATGGGTCGCGCCCCGCTCAATAGCCCAATCCTTCATCGCATGGGCTACCACATCTGCAATGCTTGGATCCAGTTCTGCCCCATCTTCAATGGTCTTTTTCAGTTTCTTATATACGCTTTTGGGCAGACGCTCCCTCATGACCGCGTCATTGAACACGTTCTTACCGAACATCTCTGATACATTCAGCACATCGCTCATCCCTTGTTCCATCCTCTCTTTGTTCATTGTTAAGTCGACTCTATTTTCCTGTCCCTCAATCCTATCTGCTAAGACACGAAAAAGGTGTTCTCCCCTTGAAAAGAAAACACCTTTTTTTCTTTAATAAAATAAACCATTTCCCTTAAAAATGCAAGTGTTTTTTAAAAGAAAATTCAACGTTTATTCTAATAAAAACTATTAAGCTTTGTTAATAAGGCAAAGAGTTCTCTCTTATTTCCTATATTATACTGCGGGCTTTTCCCAAAGGATCTAGGCCTTTCCCACAGAGCCAAAGAGCTCCATCTTCTCTTTTACAGTTGCGCGGATCGCATCAGCTCCCGGAGCCAGAAGCTTTCTTGGGTCAAATCCCTTGCCCTTCTGATCCTTGCCGGCCTCGATGTACTCTCTGGTTGCTGCTGCAAAGGACAGCTGGCACTCGGTGTTGACATTGATCTTGGCAACGCCCAGGCTGATGGCCTTTTTGATCATATCCTCAGGGATGCCGGTTCCTCCGTGAAGCACCAATGGAAGATTGCCTACCGCTTCCTTTACCTGCTCCAGAACGTCAAAGCGCAGGCCAGGCCAATTCTCAGGATACTGTCCGTGGATATTGCCGATTCCTGCTGCCAGGAAGTCTACTCCCAGGTCAGCGATGGCCTTGCACTCGCTTGGGTCTGCACACTCGCCTAAGCCCACAACGCCGTCTTCCTCGCCTCCGATGGAGCCAACCTCTGCCTCTAAGGACAGGCCCATCGCATGGGCGATCTTAACTAATTCCCTTGTCTTCTCCACATTCTCCTCGATGGAATAATGGGAACCGTCAAACATAATAGAGCTGAAGCCAGCCTTGATGCACTTATAGCAACCCTCGTATGTTCCGTGATCCAGATGAAGGGCAACGGGAACCGTAATGTTTAATTCCTCCATCATGGCTTTTACCATAGCGGCTACCGTCTTAAATCCGGTCATATACTTTCCGGCTCCCTCAGATACGCCCAGGATTACAGGGGACTTTAACTCCTCTGCGGTCAGCAGGACAGACCTGGTCCACTCCAGGTTGTTGATGTTAAACTGGCCTACTGCATATTTGCCTTCTCTTGCTTTCTCAAGCATTTCTTTTGCAGAAACTAACATATTTATGCCTCCTCGCGCTTTGTTATTTTATTAACCATCTCTCATTATATCGCGGGTCATGATAAAAAGAAAGATGTTTTTACCTTATGTTTTACCTTGTGTTTTGACCTTGCGTTTTAACATATAGCTGAACTGCTGCGTTTTGATACGCCAGGAACAAGCGGACATGCTGCCTAGCTCTCCCGGCCGCATCCTAAGATCTCACGGACCATATCTTTCATCCGGGCTCCGTCACACTCCCGGTTATGAAGGATCTCAGCACTGCGGATCTCCTCCACTGCCTTTGGGATTGGGGTTCCTGAGACAGCGCTGAGCCTGTCGATGACTTCAAACTCATCTCTGCCTTCCACGCTTTCTTTTCCCCCAATTGCCTCCATAACGCTGCCTGAAAACTTATAGGGGCTGGCTGTGGAAGCGATCACCGTCTTTGTCTCATCTCCCGTCTTTCTCCTGTACTCCTGATACACAGCTGCAGCCACACCGGTATGAGTATCGATCAGGTATCCTGTATCCTCAAAGATCTTACGGATCACAGCTGCATCCTGCTGCCAGTCTGCCGTCCCACCGGTAAAATCCGACATAAAGGCCCGCATGGAAGGGGTTGCTGTATATTTCCCAGTTTCTGTCAACTCTTTCATGAGAGCTGCACTCGCCTGGGCGTCGCAGCCTGTGCTCAGATAAACGAGACGCTCTAAGTTACTGGAGATCAGAATGTCCATAGACGGGGAATGGGTGAGGATAAATTCCCGGTTTCTGTCATATTCTCCTGTCTCAAAGAAATCATAGAGCACCTTATTTTCATTGGAGGCGCAGATCAGCGTCTTAATGGGAAGCCCCATGCGTTTTGCAAAGCTGGCAGCCAGGATATTTCCAAAATTTCCTGTGGGAACAGTCACATTGATCTCCTCCCCTGCCTTGATCTCACCTGCCTCTAACAGTTTGGCATAAGCGTAAACATAATATACTACCTGCGGAACCAGACGTCCGATGTTAATGGAATTGGCGGAGGAGAACTGACATCCCTTCCTCTCAAGCTCTGCGGCCAGTTCCTTGTCTGCAAACAGCTTCTTTACGCCTGTCTGTGCATCGTCAAAATTGCCGTGGATTGCCACCACGCAGGTGTTATTTCCCTTCTGAGTCCGCATCTGCAGCTCCTGTACACGGCTGACTCCGTTCTTTGGATAAAAGACAATGATGCGTGTTCCTTCCACATCAGCGAATCCTGCCATAGCCGCCTTTCCGGTATCCCCGGAGGTTGCCGTGAGGATCACGATCTCCCGGTCCACATGGTTTTTTCTGGCCGCCGTTGTCATAAGGTGGGGAAGAATGGAGAGAGCCATATCCTTAAAAGCGATGGTACTGCCGTGATACAGTTCCAGAAAATAAGCCCCGTCTGCCTTTGCCAGGGGAGCGATCTCAGGTGTATCAAATTTACCGTCATAGGCCCTGTTGATGCAGTCCCAAAGCTCCTCCTTGGTGTAATCAGTCAAAAACAGCTTCATTACCTCATAAGCTGTCTCCTGATAAGTCATAGTGCCAAGCGTCTCCAAAGGAATGTCTAACGCTGGTATCTCTGTGGGCATAAACAATCCGCCGTCCGCAGCAAGGCCTTTTAAAACAGCCATGGATGCGGTAACGCCTTTTTCGCCGCCTCTTGTACTCTCATAGGTCAATGCCATACCTTTTCCCTCCCTGTTTCCAATCATAATGCCAAAAATGGTAAGTTACACAAATAGTATCATATTTCCTCTGAAGGCGCAACAGAAAATGGTTCCCCTAGTTTCCCTATGCCTATGCCTTTGCCTTTGCACATTTCACAGCCCCATGCTATAATCGAAGCGTATTCCCACTTTCAATCAGCAGCAGGGATGCAAAATAAACATACAAGGAAAACACAGCCAATGAATTATGATCCGATTGTTACAGGAATCTTTTTAAACCGGCCGAACCGCTTCATCGCCCACATTGATGTGGAGGGAGAAACGGTTGTCGCCCATGTAAAAAATACAGGCAGATGCAGGGAGCTTCTGATCCCCGGATCCACTGTAATCCTAAACCACCACCCGAACGCCGCCCTCACAGGCCGCAAAACGGAGTATGATCTGATCGCCGTATATAAAGGGGATCTTCTCATCAACATGGACTCCCAGGCCCCCAATCAGGCAGCCCTGGAATGGATCACTTCACCAGAAAGGCAGATCATCTCCCCCTTCCTTCCCCTGATTCCTCAGGATATATGCCGGGAAGTCACTCACGGTGACTCACGCTTTGATCTCGCCTTTTCCCTTTTTGATCCAAAAACAAAAGCCCTTACCCCCGCTTTTATGGAGGTAAAGGGCGTTACATTGGAGGAAAATGGACATGCCCGTTTTCCCGATGCCCCCACAGAGCGGGGAGTAAAACATGTAAAAGGGCTGATCCAGGCCCATAAAGAAGGATATCAGGCCTTTTTGCTGTTCCTCATCCAGATGAAGGGCATAAGCTGCTTTTCCCCCAACGACTCCACCCATCCGGCCTTCGGGGATGCGTTACGGGAAGCCGCTGCCGCCGGGGTTACGCTTTTAGCCTATGACTGCCAGGTTACGGAAACGTCCATGACGGTAGATCAGCCGGTACGGATCCTCCTATAGCCTCTCCCTCCCCGTTCGGAACGGATCTTTCCTTTTCTTTCTCTGCTCTGTTCAAAACAGCGCTCACAGATGGAAAATGGATAATCCCAGGAAAGTTCCCGGCGGCAGACCATGCATTTCCTTGTGTAGCTGGCGCACTCTGTTTTTAAGATCCGGCTGATCTCCTCCTCCGTCTTTCTTCTCTCCTCTGCCAGATTCTCTTCCTGGATAGCGAGACCTGTTTTTCTGGAAAACTGGAAATACAGATCCAGCATTTTATAGTAACTCTCCTGATCCTGAAGGCTGTCTCCCGGACAGTAAGGGAACTCCAGCTCATCCACAGCCCGGTACTCTCTGCAGTAATCCCTCCACAGATCCATCACCATACGGTTGTCAATGTCCACAGAGCAGGTGATCAGCTTGTATATCTCCTGTCTGGAAAACTCGTGAAGATCTTCCCTGTGTACCCGCGCAAAGGCCATATACAGGGCCAGCAGCTCATCCACTTCCATTTTTTCATAAATGGAGGGCGCTTCCATTCCCGCCCATATCTTTACCAGGGTATCGATCTCAGCCGGGAGGTCGAGAAGCTTCTCAGGAAATCCCACATACGCCTTCATAATGGGGATAGGCAGGCGGGAAAGGCCGTCCTCGATCAATTCCCCCTCATCTACAGCGGCCACAAACCCTTCCTCGTACAGCCCATAGCGGCCTGCCCTTCCTGCGATCTGCTTGATCTCCTCTGGGTAAAGCGGCCTTCTGCTCACTCCGTCAAATTTTCCGGTTTCCACAAACACGATCCTTCGTATAGGAAGGTTCAGTCCCATACCAATGGCGTCTGTGCTGACTACCACCTCTGTCTCCTTCTCCAGAAAGCGGCGTACCTGCTCTCTTCTGGTAGCCGGGGGAAGGCTTCCGTAAATGACGCTGCAGCGCACCCCCTGGCGTTCCAAATGCCCAGCCAGAGCCAAAACGGATTTCTTAGAAAACACGATAAGGGCATCCCCCTTTTTCAGATCCCTGGACAGATTATAAGGCTTTTTCTCCATAGTAAGGCGGGTATTCCTCTTATGGCGCAGGATCTGATAAGAATCCCCGCAGCGGCGGATCATCTGGACAATAATATCCTCTGCCTCCGGCGCCATGCACAGATGGATCTCCTCTGCCCGAAGTCCCAGAACCGCCTTCGTCCAGTTATGCCCCCTATAGGGATCCGCGATCATCTGACACTCATCCACTACCACAATATCAAAATATTCGTGATCGCCCATCATTTCAATGGTACATGCCTGACATAGGGCTCCCGGCGTCTCAAGGGTCTCCTCCCCTGTGATCATGGAGCAGGGAAGCCCTTCCATGTTTAATCTGTCATATACTTCCAAAGCCAGAAGGCGGAGGGGGCCAAAATAAGCTCCATGGCTGCACTCTCTCAGCCGCTTTAAAGCATCGTGAGTCTTTCCGCTGTTGGTCGGCCCGACATGGAGGATAAACTTCCGCTTCAGCTCCCTGGCCTCAGGGTATTCCTGCTCCGGCCTGCGCTTCACGGAATCCAAAATCCCTCTTTTGATGGTTTTCGGGATATAAAATAGCTGGTAAGCCCGTTCCAGGGAATTGGTGAGAAGATAACGGCGGATCCCCTGCATTTTCAGAACCTGCTCCCATTCCTCCAGCGACAGGCCTTTTACAAACTCCAGATCCTTTTTGGCCAGGGAGGCACAAAATATGCGAAGCTGGCTCCGATCCGCCTCCCACTGCTTTCTGGCCTCCGGAGAGTTCAGATGTTCCTCTCTTCTCATCAGCCAGGCAGCAGCCTTTGACACCATGGCATGAATGTCGTTTAACTCATTGGCCTTGACAATGGAGCGCAGCGCCTGGGGCTTCAGACGCTCCAGACGCTTTTTAAACTCTGCTGTCTTCATAGCATGGTATCTCTTATTCGCGCTGCCAAAAAACAAGTCCTCGTAATATTCTGCCAAATACCGGCAGCACTCCTCATTTGTGTCCATACACTCCTCTTTCTTACACCATGGTGGTGTCTACAAAGTTCTCAAAGCCTGTGATCCCGTACTCTGCACACACGCTGTTGATCCCATCCACGATCTCCTCCCTGGAATAATCAGCGGTATAAAGCGCCTCATCCTTCAGCTGGTTCAAATACATATAAAAGGTAAGGGCCATTTCCAGACACTGGGTACTTTCAGGATCCAGCACATCGCTTAAAAGATTCTCTGCCTCGTTGATCTTCCCTTCATCTACCAGCCCCTTTAAACGGCGGTAGGTGCGGTCTATCTCCGTATCCTGCTCCTCTGACTCCGGCAGCTCATAGTCAATATCTCTTTTTCCCAATGCCAGTCCTGCGATCGCCCTCACTAAGTCGCTGATCGTCCTCATTACATAATCGTCCTGATAGCCCATTGTCTCATCTCCTGTTCGTTTTGTATGTTCCAGTATAGTGGATGCCGCAGTCTGCGTCAAGTAAACGCTGCTTGAGTTCCCTTGACGCGTCCTGCCTCTGATCTTATAATAAAATAAAGGATTGCTGATCCGAAGAAGCATTTTTAAAATTTCACCTTGAGAGGAAGCCTGCCTAATGAAACCTGCACCGTCCACAGCTAAAAAACTTCCCGCTTTCTTATGGGGAATCCTTCTTTTCATGATTTCCGTGATCCTGGGTCTCTGTGCCAGAACCATCCCCGGCTTCGCCCATGGATATTCCACCCGGTTCTATCCTCTGCTTGCAGGCAGCCTTGGGCGGTTCAGCAGCTTATTCCCCTTCTCCCTGTCTGAGTTTTCCCTGTTCCTTCTTCTATTTTTTCTTGTGCGCATGTTTTTAAGATCCTGGAAATCTCCCCTTCTCCTCCTTGGAAGGATCTTTTTCCTCTGCAGCTTCCTTCTGTTTCTCTTTACGGTAAACTGCGGCGTAAACTATTACAGAAGCCCTTTTTCTTCGGAAGCCTCCATTTCCTCTGATCCACATTCCCTGGAGGAATTAAAAGAGCTGTGCACTTTTCTCACCAGCGAGCTCAACAAAGCCCGCAAGGAAATAGAGGACAGGGAAGCCGAGGAGAAGAGCTCCATTAGCTCCTCCTTTTCTGTACTGTCCCAGGCGGGAACAGAGGGGAGGAAGGCTATGATCCGCCTGGGAGAACAATTTCCCCAGCTGGCTGGCTACTATCCCCGCCCCAAGCCTGTATTTTTTTCCAGGCTGCTGTCCATCCAGCAGCTGTGCGGCATCTACTCTCCCTTTACGATCGAGGCAAATTATAATCGTGAAATGCCATCCGCTGTTTCAGACAGCTCCAAATAGGAGGATTCCGGCAGAAGAAAATAGTTATTATCCCGGTCCGAATCCTGGATCATTGCCTCCAGCTCCTTCAGAAGATAGCTGTCCGGCATATTCCGCTCCCAGAAGCGGTATCCCTTTGTGCTTCGGACTCCCTTTGCATCAATTAGACGGCCCGCATAATAGTCAATGTAAACCCCCGCATATGCCGCTGCCATGGAATGTTCCACATCTTCCCCCAGATTTTTTACCACACCGCGTATCTGATCGCTGATCAGCTTTTCAATATACCGGAAGGACCAGCCCTCAAAGTCAAGGAGATCTTTGTTTGTGCTGTTATTTCTCTCGGCCCAGGCGGATACGTCCACAGACCGCGTGGCATAAGAAATACTCCCATCCTCCTCCCAGGTGATCTGGCCGTACTGGCAGGGCGGGATACTGAGCGCATCGGTAACAATCTCCTGGATCCCGTAGGAATGGTCAGGAACCCCCGGTTCGCTCTTGTGCTTCCGAATCCTCTGAACATGGAGATGACCGCTGAAAAACAAAGGAAGATCATACTTTTGGAGAAGCTCAATGACTTCCCCATTATTTTCCATAGCACACTGGGTTGTATACATACGGCTCTGGGCCAGCAGATTATGGTGGGCTACCGGGATCACTAAGATCCCCTGTTCCTTTGCCTTTGCCAGCTGTTCATCCACCCATTCCATGGTGCTTTCCCCCAGACGGCCTTCCACCTTATTTTCAGGCTCATACTGGCAGGAATCCAGCATAAGGAGCCAGTTCTTTTTATCCAGCGCATATACGTAGCTCAGGGAACTGGTGTCCCTGCTCACCGACTGGTCATAACCATATTCATGATAGATTTCATAAAAATCCTCTGCCCCAATGTAAGGCGCAGGAGATTTCTCATCTCCCAGATAGACGGCTGCATCGGTATTGTTAATATCATGGTTGCCAGGAATGACTAACACCTGGATCCCAGCCTCCTGGACCCGCTTTAACCTCCGGGCCAGCTCCTCATGGTTCATCCGCTCTCCATTCATGGTAATATCACCGCTCAGGATCAACGCAGATGGTTTTTCCTGGATAACCTCGTCCAGAAATGCCTCCAAAAGCTCTGGAAGATACTGTACCACCTTGCCGTCACAGCGCTCCACAAAAAGCTGGAATGCTTTGCCTCCGTCTCCGGCCGAAGCGCTCTGATAGTGGAGATCGGTAGCAAGAATCAGGCGGGGCGGCTGATAGGCCTCCTCCGGCTCCCACAGATCCGGAAATTCTTTTTTCCACTCACGGTATCCCTCCTGGCGTCGTATCCCGTCCTGAGGCTTCTCTGCCTGAGAGGGTGTCGCCGGTATTTCTCCTGTCTCACCCCATTCTGTATCCAGATGGTCAGACATTCCTCTTTTTTCTTCTGTTTCCCTTTTCCCGTCTCCCCCATGTTCTGAACTTTCCTCTGTGCTGAAAGCCTGGGGAACTGACGGCTCTGTCAATGTTTTTAAAACGTGCAGTACCCCGATGCATGCCACAAATACCATGGCATACATCAGGGCACTTATGATCCAAGTTTTCTTTTTCATTGGGTCTGCTCTTTTCGTATTGTATCTTCCTACAAAATGCCCAGCTCTTTCATGGCATAGGCAATGCCATCCTCCTCCACTGTCTTTGTCTCAAAGGTGGCGTAAACCTCCAGTACCTGATCATGTTTTCCCATAAGAACGCAGTTTTGTGCGTAACGGAACATAGACAGGTCGTTGCTGCTGTCCCCAAACACATATGCTTGTTCCAGGGGGAGCCCGTAATGCTTGAGCACCAGATCAATGGCAGTGGCTTTGGAGTGTCCTCTGGGGACAAACTCATAGGTTCCCTGTCCCCTGTCTATGATCTCCATATCCGGAAGCAGGCCAAAAAGCTCCCTTGGACGGCTGTTCTCATCGGAAACCAGATAGAACTTATCGAACTCATAGTTATCATCCTCCCATGCATAGGGAGAGAGGGTTCCTGAACGCCTCATGGCTTCCTTTAATTCCTCTGCCCTGGGAAAACGGGCGGGCGAACGGTGGATATGGACTCCCTCTGATGATTCCAGCACGCCGTCTAACCCACATACGTCAATATCACGTTTGATCTCCAATCCCCGTTTAAAAGGGATCTTGTGGCTGTAGATCACCTGGCCTCCTACGGAAATATAAGTTCCGCATCCGCACAGGCATCCGTCTGTCTCAACTTGGTTTTCAAGAAAGGTCACCTGGGCATAAACCCGGCCTGTATTGATAAAAACAAGATGGCCTCTCCGTCTGGCCTCTGCAAGGGCCTCCACTGCGCTCTGCGGAATGGTATGAGTTTTTTCTGACAGAAGGGTTCCGTCAATATCAAAAAACAGGGCTTTCGTATCTCTATTCATCATCTCTGAACACAATGGTATGTGTCTCCTCATCCATACTTTCTACGATCGCTAAGGATTCCAGACGCACTCCCTCAGAGCGCAGCAGATCGCCTCCCACCTGGAAGCCCTTCTCAATGACAATTCCTGCACCAACTAACTCAGCGCCGGACTCCCGCACCAGAGCCGCTAATCCCTCCAGAGCTTTCCCGTTTGCCAGGAAATCATCAATCAGCAGAACCTTATCCCCAGGGCCCAAAAACTCCTTTGCCACAATAATATCGTAGACTCTGCCGTGTGTGTAGGACTCCACCTTCGTGGTATATACCTCTCCTGCGATGTTCTTTGTCTGGGTCTTTTTAGCAAATACAACCGGAACATCAAAATACTGGGCTACAATACATGCGATGCCGATACCAGAGGCCTCAATAGTCAAAATCTTTGTCACCTCAGCGTCTGCAAATCTGCGCTTAAACTCTTTTCCGATCTCTCCAAAAAGCTTAATATCCATCTGATGGTTGAGAAAACTGTCTACCTTCAGAACATTCCCGGCTTTGATCTTACCGTCTTTTCGTATCCTGTCCTTTAAAATCTGCATCTGCGAATCCTCCTCCATATTGTCTGCTGCAATGTGGGGGCCGAAGAATCCTTCGGCCCTTATATCAGGCCCTTCCGGTTGATCCGGGCTCCCTACTGTGCAGCTGTAGTCTCCTCATCTGCCTTGGCAGCATCTTTGCTTTCTGCATTGTCAGCTGCCTTGGTTGTCTCTTTGGCTTCTGCGCTGTCAGCCGCCTTCGTTGTCTCTTTAGCTTCTGCGCTGTCAGCTGCCTGGCTGCTCTCGTCAGCTGTCTCTTCCTCGGACTTAGCGGTATTAACTGCCTGATCAGCCATGAACTTCATCACCTTCTGATTTAAAGCCATCTCGTCCAGGGTCTCCTCCCCGAAATAAGCGACCGCATCCTCCACAGTCTGTCCATTGGACTCAGCAAACTCCTGACGATCCGCATCCTCCAATTCGATTCCCTCGGCCTTTGCCACATTCAGGATCACCAGCTGGCTCTTTACATCCTCCTCCACGGAAGCGTAGACAGCCTCCTTCAGGGCCGGAACGTCCATTCCCTGGGCCTGAGCCATACCAGATAAATTAGAGCCGTACATCTTTGCCTGATCCTCGTACTGCTTGATCCTGTCATTATATCTTCTGGAAACCGTATTTTTGTTCAGCTTAAAGGTAGAGCTGTCCACAACGTTCTGAAGAACTGCCTGTTCTACCTGAAGGTCTGCGGAACGCTCCTTCTGGGTCAGAAGCTCTGCCATAACAGACTGTTTATAGTCCTCCACTGTGTCAAAATCAGAAACGCGCTTTACAAAGGCGTCGTCTAACACGGCATCCTTCTTTTCCTTTACCGCATTTACTGTAACCTCAAATACAACGGACTGTCCTGCCAGAGCTTCTTCTCTGTAATCTTCAGGGAAGGTAAGGTTTAACTCCTTTTTGTCCCCTTTCTTTGCTCCAACCAGTCCATCCTCAAACCCGTCGATCATGGTTCCCGATCCCAAAGTCAGATCCTGATCCTCTCCGGTTCCGCCTGCAAATTCCACACCGTCCTGTTTTCCCACATAGTCTATGTTTACGATGTCCCCTTCTTTGGCTTCCCTGTCTACCTCTGTAATGTCCGGATTCTGTGCCAGAACCTGATTGATCCTTGCATCCACCTCGGTATCTGTCACCATCACATCAGGCATGTTGACCTCCACGCCCTTGTATTCTCCCAATTCAACTGTTCCCAGATTTTCCACGCCTTCGGTCTGGCCGGAAGAACACCCTGTCATAATAACAGCAGAAGCCAGTCCGCATAAACATAAAAGCTTTAATTTTTTCATTTTACTATCCCTTTTCTATCCTGTTTTCAATTTCACACCCTTGAAAGCAGGGCGCTGACTGACCGCCAGCGCCCTAAAAGCGTGCGTTGTACATAGTTATATCATACATACGCAGGAAAAAAAAGCCCTTCTAAAATGATTTCACAGATTTTTC
>CABQJX010000055.1 GCA_902464595.1 uncultured Lachnoclostridium sp.
ACGTAGCTAGCTTCTTTGGCTCCTCCTTGGACGTAGACAGCTTTTCCGGCTCCTTCTTGGACGTAGCTAGCTTCTTTGGCTCCTCCTTGGACGTAGACAGCTTTTCCGGCTCCTTTTTGGAGGAAACGCGCTTTTTCGGCTCCTTTTTCGCTGCGGCCGTCTTCTTCTCTGGCTCCGCCCCAGGCGTACAGGAGTAGATGCTGACGCTCATAGGTGGGATATGGATCTCAATGGAATCCTCCATCTCATCCCATTCAATCTTTTTCGAGGTCTTTGCACGGCTGTTCAGCCGTCCTTCACCGCCAAACTCTTTTGCATCGCTGGAAAATATTTCCTTATATTTGCCGTAGAAGGGTACGCCCACACGGAACTTCTCATGATCTACATTGTCAAAATTGCAGACAAACAGAAGGGTTTCCTCTTTCTTCTTTGTCTTTCTGAGGAACATCACCATGCTCTCCTCCTGATAGCTGCAATTGATCCACTGGAAACCATCCGGATCGTAATCCATCTGGTACAGAGCCGGATGGCTGATGTACAGATGATTCAAGGCCCGCACATAATCCTGCATCTGCTTGTGGAGCGGATACTGGAGCAGATCCCATTCCAGAGACGCGTTTTCATTCCACTCGTCGATCTGGGCATAATCCTGGCCCATAAACAAAAGCTTTTTCCCCGGATGGCCCATCATAAATCCGTAAGCTGTCCTCAGGTTTTCAGCCTTTTTCTCCAGCGTTTCTCCTGGCATCTTCCCCATCATGGATCCCTTTCCATGGACTACCTCATCGTGGGAGAATACTAAAATAAATTTCTCGCTGTAAGCGTAGAGCATGGAGAAGGTCAGCTGTCCGTAATTATTTTTGCGGAAATAGGGATCGCACTGCATATAACGGGTAAAATCGTTCATCCAACCCATATTCCACTTATAGTCAAAGCCCAGTCCGCCCTCCTTAGGCTTTCCTGTAATCATAGGCCATGCAGTGGATTCCTCGGCGATCAGGACCGCCCCATCCTTCCTGCCCTTCATAACCGTATTTAAATGCTTTAAAAATTCCACGGCCTCCAGGTTTTCATTTCCGCCGTACATATTGGGAATCCATTCCCCCTCGTTTTTCCCGTAATCCAAGTACAGCATAGAGGCCACCGCGTCCATACGGATACCGTCTGCATGGTATTTCTCCACCCAGAACAGTGCGTTGGCGATGAGGAAGTTAGACACGCCAGGCCTTCCATAGTTATAGATCAGGGTTCCCCAATGGGGATGGGCGCCCTTTCTGGGATCCGCATGCTCGTACACACAGGTTCCGTCAAATGCAGCCATTCCATGGGCATCCCTGGGGAAATGGGCCGGAACCCAGTCCAGGATCACGCCAATCCCCTGACCGTGCATATAATCCATAAAGTACATGAAATCGTCCGGAGTTCCATAGCGGCTGGTAGGCGCATAATATCCTGTTACCTGGTAGCCCCAGGAGGCATCCAGAGGATGCTCCATCACCGGCATGAGCTCTATGTGGGTGTAGCCCATATCCTTTACATAATCCGCCAGTTTTACAGCCAGCTCCCGGTAATTATAGAACTCAGAGCCTGCAATGGGTTCACCGGACTCATCTTCAGCCAGCTCTTTGCGCATCCAGGAGCCAAGATGAACCTCATAAATATTCATAGGCTCCGACTGGCTGTCCGCCTTTGCCCTTTTTTCCAGCCATTTGCCGTCATTCCACTGATACCCGTTTATATCCCATACAACGGAAGCGTTGTTAGGCCTCAGCTCCCCATAGTTGGCATAGGGATCCGCCTTTAACATAGGCTCTCCGGCTCTCGTCTTGATCTCGTATTTATAAATATCCCCCTTTTTTAATCCGGGGATAAAGAGCTCAAAGACGCTGGCGTCCCCCTCTCCCAGACGGCGCATGGGATGGCGTCTTCCGTCCCACATGTTGAAATCCCCTACCACGCTGACCCGCATAGCGCAGGGAGCCCAGACAGCAAAGTAAACGCCCTCCACTCCGTCAAGGGTCATAGGGTGAGCCCCCATTTTCTCATAAACGGTATAATGGATCCCTGCACCAAATTTCTTTAGATCTGCCTCCTTAAACTGCGGATCAAAGGCATACGGGTCATAGATCTCCTCTGTGTTCCCATTGTCATAGGTCACAAGAAGGGTGTAGTGGGCCATGTTCTTTCGTGGGATCAAAACAGCAAAAAAACCTGCCTCGTCTGCCAGCTCCATCGGATATTTCTTTCCGCCTATCCTGACCTGGATCTGATCGGCTGTGGGAATGAATGCCTGAATGAGAAGTCCCGCCTCTGTCAGATGGGGCCCCAGCAAAGCATGGGGATCCGATGCCTCTGAGTATACCAACTCCTCAATCCCCGCCCAGTCCATTTGATCATATAGTGTCTGCTCCATAATAAGCGCCCCCTTCTGGTTAATAGGCCTGTCCCTCTGCGCCAGGGCGCTAAAGAGTGCTGGCCCTGTCTGCTATATTCTGTTTAAAATTAATCACATCATGCTCATATTCCTGATCCATCAGCGGGGAGGTGATCATAAAATCCGCGCTGGCCTTGTTGTTGGCAATAGGAATATCATACACCTGTGCGATCCTCAAAAGTGCCTTTACATCCGGATCGTGAGGCTGGGCGGTCAAAGGATCGGAAAAGAAGATGACAAGATCGATCTTTCCCTCCACAATCTTAGCCCCGATCTGCTGGTCGCCTCCCAATGGGCCGCTGTTGTATCCCTTCACAGAAAGACCGGTGGAGTCTGTGATCATGCGGGCCGTTGTCCCAGTTCCGCAGAGGAAATGTTTGGCAAGCGTTTCCTTGTGTTCTTCGCACCAAGCGATCAGTTCCCTTTTCTTCTGGTCATGGGCGATGAGAGCGATATTTTTCTGTTTCGGTATAGTCATTGGCACATAATCCATGATGCTTCCCTCCCTGCTACTCGATTACGGTGTTGGAAATAGTTCCGATCCCCTCAATGGTACATTCCACTGTATCTCCCACAGAAAGGAAACGGGGAGGTGTAAATCCCATTCCCACTCCTGAGGGTGTGCCGGTAGCGATGATGGTTCCCGGCTTTAAGGTCATGCCCTGGGACAGCTCGCTGACGATATGGCTGATCCCAAAGATCAAAAGCTCCGTGTTGCTGTCCTGGCGCAGCTCTCCGTTGACCCTGGACTGGATCTGAACCTTTGGAGGGTAAGTCATCTCGTCTGCTGTGGCGATGCAGGGCCCCATAGGAAGGAACCCATCAAGCCCTTTTCCGAAATACCACTGCTTATGCCGGTTCTGAAGAGTTCTGGCGCTGACGTCATTGATAATGGTATACCCGAAAATATAGTCCTTTACGTCCTCCTCCTTCACATGGGAGGCCTCTTTTCCAATGATCACAGCTAACTCTGCTTCGTAGTCCAGATCCGTCACAATATCCCTGTGGCTTGGGATCCCTGCCCCCGGATCTGTAGCCCGGTTCACCCTTTTTGAAAAATAAATGGCAAAGGGGCGTTCCCCATTAAACTCCTCCTTCTTAAAACGGGCCGACTCCTCTGCATGGGCCATATAATTTACTCCCAGACAGATCACGTCCTGCTTTGGCTGAGGGATCGGAGCCAAAAGCCTGGCCTCTCCTATGGGCGCAGCTCCCCGTATCTTGTAAGGATCCTGTCCGGAAGCATACTCCAGCAGCTGCTTCTCAGAATCACTGATATTTTCGATAAGCTCCTGCATGGTCTTATAATCCATGTCCAGAGCTGTGAGGGGATAGATCCATGCCCCGTCCCGGCTGATCACACCCAGGCCGGATCTGTGTTCAATTTCATATGTAACTAGTTTCATAATGCCCTCCTGCTTCTGCAATGACGTGTTTCTCTGTCTACTCTACCACATTTTTCCGATTTTTTCTATGCTTTGCCGCTTGAGTTTCCGTATTTTTCGTAACCCTTCAGATTCTTAATATACTCTTATTTGGCCTGCACCTTATAAAATCATCTCCCTCACCATCCGGTACATTTGGATCATCAGTGTCGGAAAAAATGCGGCAGCGGCCAGGGCAGTCACCTGGGACACTGTGAGATCGGAGGCCGCAAACATGACCTGAAGGGAGGGTATAAACAGCACCGCCCCCAGAAGGGCAGCTCCCAGGGCAAATGCAAGTATGCTGTACGGATTGTTTCCCAGTCCCAAACGCAGCAGGCTTTTATGGCTCCGGCAGTTAAACCCGTGAAACAGGCGTGCCAGGGTTAAGGTGGAAAACGCCATGGTACAGGCAGAAGCCTCGCCCCCGGCTGAGAGCCCGATCCGGTAAGCCCACATGGAGGCTGCTGCGATCAGCCCTCCCTGGATCAGAATATCCCGCACAAAGGGCAGGGTTAAAATCCCCTCCCGCGGATTTCTGGGAGGCTGTTCCAAAAGCCCTTCCTCCGGCGGTTCCATACCGATGGCAATAGCCGGAAGGGAATCCGTAAGAAGGTTGATAAACAGCAGATGGACCGGCTGAAAAGGCAGGGGAAGGGCCCGGAGAGATGTATAAAGTACGCAGAAAATGCCGGCCATATTACCTGATAAAAGGAATTGAATGGAATTTTTAATGTTGCGGTATACATTTCTCCCATTGGCAACCGCTTTTATGATGGTGGCAAAATTGTCGTCTGCCAGGATCATAGAAGCCGCATCCTTGGATACCTGGGTTCCTGTAATCCCCATAGCCACACCAATATCCGCCTTTTTTAAGGCTGGCGCATCATTGACCCCATCTCCGGTCATTGCCACGATATGTCCCTTTTTCTGCCACGCTTCCACGATACGCAGTTTATGCTCCGGCGACACTCTGGCATAAACAGAAATCTGTTCCAGCCGCTGTCCCAGCTCCTGTTCTGTCATCTGATCCAGCTCTGTCCCTGTAACGGCCCTGCCCTCCTGGGAACAGATGCCGATCTGCCTCGCAATGGACAGGGCAGTCACCGGGTGATCCCCGGTGATCATCACAGGGCAGATCCCTGCCTGCCATGCCTTCGCCACAGCTGGCCGTGATTCCGGGCGGGGCGGATCCATCATAGCAGCCATTCCGAGGAAGATAAGGCCCTGCTCCCTGCCCTCTCTTAAACCTTCTCCTTCCTCCCCCAAATCCTTGGGGATCCCGCAGGCAAAAGCAAGTACCCGGAGTCCCTCCTGGGACCAGCGGCGGTTCTGCTCCAAAAGAAGCCGCCGGTCAGAGGAAGAAAGAGCCCGGCTAAACCGATCTTCTGCTATTCCATCTATCTCTGCCCGGTTTCCAGAATCTGCTACTATTCCATCTATCTCTGCCCGGTTTCCAGAATCTGCTTCTCTCCCGCCTTCCTCCGCCCTATTTCCGGGATTCACCACACGGCTGCAGTGCTCCAAAAGGACGTCAACGGCTCCCTTTACAAACATGATCTCTCCCTCTGGCCCATGGTGAACGGTGGTCATCCGCTTCCGGCTGGAGTCAAAGGGAATTTCCCATTTTCTAGGATAAATCGCCCGGATCTGATGGGGGGAGAGGCCGGATTCCTGTACCATATGAAACAATGCTTTCTCCACCGGATCCCCTTCTCCTTCAGAGGCATGATTATTCAGGGCTGCGGCCAGCAGAAACAGCTTCACATCCTGACGGTTTTCTTTCCCCCTCAGCCAGTCCGGCTCCTGCTCTCTCTGGTTGATATAGACCTTCTCCACACTCATCCGGTTCTGAGTGAGGGTTCCTGTTTTGTCAGAACAGATGACCGATACGCACCCCAAACTCTCCACTGCCTTCAGATCTTTGATAATGGCCTGTTCCTTTGCCATTTTCTGGGTTCCCATGGCCTGGACGATGGTGACAATGGAGCTGAGAGCCTCAGGGATAGCCGCTACTGCCAGGGCTACGGCAAACATCAGGGCGTCTAATACCGGTTCCCGCCGGTACAGGCTTAAAAGGAATACCAGCCCGCAGACTGCCATCACCCCCATTGCCAGATGTCCGGAAAAATGATCCAGGCTCACCTGCAGCGGCGTTTTCTTCTCCTTTGTCCGATCCATGAGGGCGGCGATCTTTCCGATCTCCGTATCCATTCCCGTTGCCGTCACCACCATCTTTCCGCGGCCTCCGGTGATCAGGGAGCCGGAAAAGATCATATTGGTCCGTTCTGCCAAGGGAGCCTCTTTCCTTATCTTTCCCGGATCCTTTTCCACCGCCATGGATTCCCCTGTCAGAGAGCTCTCGTTAACTGCCAGGTGATTTCCCTCCAATAGCCGCCCGTCCGCCGCCGCCATATCCCCTGCTTCCAGCAGAAGAATATCCCCTAAAACCACCTGGGTTGATGGAACAGAACGCACCTTTCCCCCGCGCAGCACCCGGGCCTCCGGCGAAGACAGCCGGCGCAGGCTGTCCAGGGTTTTTTCTGCCCTTTCATGCTGTATGGTTCCCAGACAAGCATTTAAAAGAAGGACTGTAAAAATGACCATGGCGCTCCTGGCATCCTTTGTCATCATGGATACTGCGGCCGCCCCAATAAGGATCACTACCAAGAGATCCTTAAACTGGGCCAGAAATACCTGCCACCACGGAAGGTGTCCCTGCTCTCTCAGCCGATTTTCTCCATATTTTTCCAGTCGTTTTTCCGCCTCTGTCTGGCTCAGTCCCTTCATTCCTGTTTCCAGCTCATCAAGGATCTCCGCTTCCCGCTTCTCAAACCATTCCGCCATCTGTCTATTCCCCTCTTTCCCGATCGATACTTATAACAGGAATGCTCCCCTGGCCTCCAAAGACGCCAGGGGAGCACTCTCTTGAGTACCCTTTTTTCAATTTATGAGCTGGGTGAAACGATTATGATGGTTGAAAGGGCGGCAAACCTGCAAAGGGTTATGAAAGGTCAAAGATCATCCGAAAGGCAGTCTCATATCCTTCGGCCAGGGAATCAATCTCCACATATTCCTCCCTTGTATGGGCTCCCGCTCCCCGGAAGCTTCCCACACAGATACTGGGAATGCCTAAAGACAGAGGGATATTGCAGTCTGTTGAACCGGCTCTAAGATCCGGCTCGTGGCCTGTGGCAGAGCTCACTGCCCGTACTGCACGGCGGATCAGGGCTGCCTTTGCCTCCCTGTCCACCTGGCCCTCGCAGGGACGGATGCCGATGACCTCCCAGGCCAATTCCATTCCCTGGGCCTTAGCCCAATGGACTGCCTCCAAAAACTGCTCCTCCATATATTCCAGATTTTCCCTCCGGTCAGAACGGAACTCATAAAGCATTTCCGCCTCCTGGGCAATGGTATTGACTGAGGTTCCTCCTGCTATCATTCCTACATTATAAGTAGTCTTTCCGCCCTGGGGAACCTGGATCTCATACAACCGGCTGATAAAGGAAGACAGAAGGGCAATGGCGTTTGGACTTCCAAAATTGCTGTAGGAATGGCCTCCCTGAGTGCGCACCGTTACCCGGAAACGCTTAGAGCCCACCGCCCGGTCCACCAAATGCTCCAGGCTGCTGTCAAAGGTGCAGAAATTCTTCATTCGGGAACCATACGTCTCGCAGATCTTTCTGACGCCCTTTAAATTTCCTAATCCTTCCTCTCCTGAATTGCACACCAGCACCAGGCCCGGGGCATGTTCCCCTCTCAGCTCCTTCCACTGAGGCGTTCCTATGTGCTCTGCAATGTATTTTCCTGCCAAAAGCAGGCATACCAGACAGGCCGTGTCATCCCCCACTCCGGGACACCAGATCCTTCCGTTTTCTACCCGGAGAGGCAGCTCTGTCTCATCAGAAAACACCACGTCTGTATGAGCCATGAAAACCTCTACCGGGCTATTTTCCCCAATCTGTGCCGGATAGACTACATTCAGGGCTTCATCGATATACACTCCCTCTGCCCCCTGAGCTTTGAGCCACTCACAGCAGAACTGAGCCCGCTTCTCCTCATGGTTCGAGGGCGCCGGGATTCTGGCCAGCTCTAAAAGAAGTTCATAAGCCATCTGGCTGTGATCCTGTATATACTTTTTCATCTCACTATTAAACATTATTTCTTTCCTCCCGCTTTTCCCATAAGCACCACAATGGTTCTTGCCATGACCATGAATGACTTCTGATCCGATACAAGGGGCTCCTCCCCCGGCTGATACATTCCGTTTACCCCATCCTCGTCTGTATTAAAGGCCACATGCCACTCCATGCCCCGCGGCAGGTTGGGAAGGGCAAATTCATGAGGCTCCCAATGCGTATTGTAAGCCACATAAAAATAATCGTCTGGAGCCTGTCCTGCCTTTTTTCCATAGGGGCCGCAGTATAATACTCCCAGCTGACGGCAAAAACGGTCAAACATAGGATACCATGTTTTGATCCCATGAAAAGATACATCAGGCATTCCCAAAGAATCCCGGTCCATCAAAAGGGGCTCCCGCTCCTGGTGGAACACGCCATGCTCCCTGCGGAACCGGATCGCCTGCTTTGCAAAGTCATAAAGCCAGGAATGGGTGCGCAGAAGTCCCCAGTTAAGCCAGGAAATATCATTATCCTGGCAGTAGGAATTATTATTCCCCTTCTTTGTCCGGCCCATCTCGTCCCCCATAAGGATCAGAGGCGTTCCCTGGCTGAGGAGCAGCATAAGAAAGGCGTTCCGCAGCTGCTTTCTCCTAAGCTTTACCACGCGCCCCTTCCGGCATGGACCCTCGGCCCCGCAGTTCCAGGATTGATTGTAATCCGTTCCGTCTCTTCCCCCCTCTCCGTTCTCCTCATTATGCTTTTCATCATAAGAAACCATATCCATCATGGTAAAACCGTTGGTATCTGCCATGTAATTGATGCAGGCCGCTGCTTTTGGATTATGGATGCAGCGGTTCGCCAGACGGTTTAAGGAATCCTCATCCCCCTTGAGGACGCTTCTCATGTCAAACATAAAGCCGTCCCCATACTGGGCTAAATGGCGGATCTCTCCTGGCTCCACCCCTTCCCAGCTGTCTGCGAAGAGCTTGAGCCTGCAAAGATAGGGATCCTCCCCCAAAAGCTTCACAGGGGCATAGCCTACGAAACGGATTCCGTCTACATGGTATTCCATGGCCCAGAAACGGGCCGCATCCAGCGCATAGGAGGACGCTTCCTTTCCGTCAAAATAAAGCTCCGCCACCAGCTCCATTCCCTCCCGGTGGAGGGCTTTCACCAGATCCTTAAACTCTCTGCCCGGATCTTCCTTGCTGGAATAGGAGTACTTTGGTGAAAAATAGAAGCCTCTCTCATACCCCCAATAATTGATACGCCTGGATCTCTCCATCGGAGATTCCTTGTGCTCCTGTCTATGAACCCCTGCCTGGCCGCTAGCCTCAGCCTTACCCTCCGGCGCTGACTGACTCTTGAGCCCTGCCCGGCCGCTGGCCTCAGCCCTGCTCTCCGGCCTGATCCGACTTCCGAGCCCCGCCTGGCCCTGAACCTTCTCCTTCTGTATCTCCTCAAATTCCCCAGGAGGCATGAGCACCAGGGTGGTAACTCCTAACTCTTTCAAATAAGGGATTTTTTCCTCCACCCCTTTAAAGGTTCCCCGGACTGCCCCGTCCAGGCCGGAGGAGGAATGCTTTGTAAAACCCCTCACGTGAAGATGATAAAGGATACAATCCTCATAAGGGATCTGCGGGAGCACATCTCCTTCCCAGTCGTATTCCTCTTTCTTTTCCGGTATCAGCGTCCGCACTGGGCATGTGCTGTTTCCCCAGCGGTTCCGGCCAGTAAATGCCCGTCCATAGGGATCCGGCATCTCCTCCCCATCTATCTCATATACATACTCAAGGCCTTCCAATTCCCCCAGAACGGTCATGGCCCACACGTCTCCCATTCTAAAATCCTTTGGAAATCCAATCCTAGCCACAGGTTTTTTCCCTCCCCTGGGATACAAAACCAAAATACAGTCCGTCCCCTTGTGGGCAAAAGAAAAATGAACGCCCCCCGGCACTAAGACCGCTCCCATGGGATAGAGCGTCCCATCCTTTTTTCCTATATGGAATTTATTTGTCATACCGTACCACCTTCCCAGGGCAGCTGTCTCTGCCCCTTCATTGATTCTGCCCTTTCGTTGATTCTGCTCTTTCATTGATTCTGCCAGGATGCCTTCTGACGGCTACTGCCCTGCAATCTTCGCTGCCAGCTCCTCCAGATACATCCAACGCTCCATCTTTTCCTCCAGCGTATGTTCCAGCTCCTCTTTCTCTGCTATCAGCTGGTTCAATTTCACAAAATCATGGGCCGACGCCTCAATATCACCCTCCAGACCGCTGATCCTATCCTCCAGCTCTGCCATATCAGCCTCAATGGTTTCGTAATCCCTCTGCTCCTTATAAGTGAATTTCAGCTTCTGAGGGCCCCTGGTCCGCTGCCCTTTTTCACCGGAAGCGGAATCTGTCTTCACAGCAGCAGATCTTGTATCCTGGACAGACTCCTGCCCGGCCTCTTCCTCAGCTCTCTTGCGCACAGCGTAGTCTGTATAACCGCCCTCATACTGGCGCAGCCTTCCATTCTCCTCAAAGGCAAAGATACGCTTCATGGTGCGGTCCAGGAAATAGCGGTCATGGGATACGGTTACTACGATCCCGTCATAACGGTCCAAATAATCCTCTAAAATTGTCAGCGTTGCAATATCCAGATTGTTGGTAGGCTCATCTAACAGGATAAAATTGGGAGAGGAGGCCAGCACTCTCAGCAGATTCAGACGCTTTTTCTCGCCGCCGGACAGCTTTCCAATGGGGCTGTACTGCTTTTCCGGAGAAAATAAAAACCGTTCCAGCATAGCGGAGGCAGACAGAGTGCCGTCCACTGTCTGGATATACTCTGCGGTATCCTTCACATAGTCGATCACCCTCTGCTCCGGATCCATGTAGGAAAGATCGATCTCCTGCTCTCCATGTTCCCCTTTTGGCTTTTCCGAAGCGATTTCCTGGGCATAATACCCCATTTTTACAGTCTGCCCTACGATCACCTGGCCGGAATCCTGGGGAAGGATCCCGGCAATGATCTTCATTAAGGTGGATTTTCCGCAGCCATTGGGGCCAATAAAGCCTACCCGATCCCCCTTCAGGAAAATATAACTGAAATCATCGATCAGCTTTCTGTCCCCATAGCTTTTGGAAATGTGTTCCAATTCCACTGTGGTTTTCCCCAGCCTTGTGGAGATGGAACTCAGCTCCAGCCTGGAATCCTGCACCGGGGCCTGCCGGTCCCTCAGCTCCTCATACCTCTGGATATGGGCCTTCTGCTTCGTGGAGCGGGCCCTTGCTCCACGGCGGATCCATTCTAACTCCACACGCAGGATGGACTGGCGTTTGCGCTCGCTGGCCTCCTCCATCTCCTGCCGCTGGGTTTTCAGCTCCAGGAAACCGGAGTAATTGGTCTGATAGCTGTATATGGCTCCCTTATCGATCTCTATTATACGGTTGGTAACGCTGTCCAGGAAATAGCGGTCGTGGGTTACCATGATCAGCGCGCCCTTCCATTTTTTCAGATAATCCTCCAGCCAGTCTGCCATGTCATTATCCAAATGGTTGGTAGGCTCGTCCAGCAGCAAAATATCAGCAGGCGAAAGCAGTACGGAGATCAGTGCCAGACGCTTGCGCTGCCCACCGGACAATTGGCCTGCCGGCTGCTCAAAATCTTTGATCCCCAGGCGTGTCATCATGGACTTGGCATCGCTTTCTATGGTCCATCTGTTTTCCTCTGACACATTGCCCGAAAGCACACATTCCAGGCTTGACATCTCAGGGTCAAATTCCGGGTGCTGGGGCAGATACCGTATCACCACATGGTTCGCGGTGGTAATGGTTCCCTGATCCGGTTCCTCCAACCCTGCCATCATCTTTAAGAGCGTAGTCTTTCCCGTTCCGTTGATGCCGATCACCCCAACCTTTTCCCCTTCCTGCAGGGAAAAGGAGGCCTGGTCGAACACCTTACGCTCCGCAAATACCTTTGTTATCTTCTCTATATTGATCAAATTCATGGCTGTGCCTCTCTCTGTCTGTTTTCCCTCATTATACAATAAATAAAAAGAGCAGTCATCTGTTTTTGACTGCTCTTGTTCAATCCTATCCCACAAAGTGCTGTGGCCCGGGGCCGGATATGCCTGAATTTTTACCGGATGACCAATTCCACCGGACAATGATCCGATCCCATTACATTGCTGTGTATCGAGGCGCTTTCCAGACGGTCCGCCAGGCTTTCCGACACACAAAAATAATCGATGCGCCAACCTGCATTTTTAGCCCTGGCGCTGAATCGATAGGACCACCAGGAATACGCCCCTTCCAGGTCAGGATAAAAATAACGGAAGGTATCTACAAATCCCGCCTCCAAAAGATGGGAAAACTTTCCTCTCTCCTCATCTGTAAACCCTGCATTTTTCCGGTTGGTCTTTGGGTTTTTCAGATCGATCTCCCTGTGGGCCACATTCAGATCCCCGCAGAAGATCACCGGCTTTTTCTCCTCCAGCTTTTTCAGATAAGCGAGAAAATCCTCCTCCCACTTCATTCTGTAATCCAGCCTTGCCAGGCCGTCCTGGGAATTGGGGGTGTAGCAGGTTATCAGATAATACTCAGGAAATTCCGCAGTGATCACCCTTCCCTCTTTATCATGCTCCTCCATTCCCAGCCCGTAGGACACGGACAGGGGTTCCTCCTTTGTAAACATAGCTGTACCGGAATATCCCTTTTTCTCTGCGTAATTCCAATACTGATAATAGCCTGGAAGCTCCAGGTCGATCTGGCCCTCCTGCAGCTTGCTTTCCTGTATACAGAATACATCTGCTTCTGCCTCATGGAAGAAATCCAAAAATCCTTTTCCCACACAGGCTCTGAGGCCGTTTACATTCCACGAGATCAACTTTTTCATTGAAACGGCTCCTTTCTGCGGCTTCTTTCTTCTGTGATTCTGCTTTTACTGCGGATAAACTAGCCTTGACTCCGGGAAGCTGTCAATATTCTGAAGCACCTCAAGGTATCTCTTTGCCAGGAATTTTGCCATTCCCAGGTTCATATCCAGATAATTTCCGCAGTCCTTTGGCGAAGCTCCCGGCACTTCCCCTTCAAAATCCCGGATAAATTCATACATCTCCACCATAAGGGGCAGAATATCCCTGGAGCTGTAATCCCCGGCCAGAAGAAGATAAAAACCAGTGCGGCATCCCATGGGACCGAAATATACAGTCTTATCCCCAAACTCTTTGTGGTTTCTCAGGAACGTAGCGCCTAAATGCTCTATAGTGTGCATCTCCGCCGTGTTCATCACCGGCTCCTCATTGGGGGAGGTCATCCGCAGGTCAAAGGTCGTAACCGTTCCTCCTGCCACCTGATCCTTTCTGGATACATAAACGCCTGGCTGCAGGCGGTTGTGGTCGATGGTAAAACTAGCAATTTTTTCCATAAAAACTCCTTTCACAGAAAAAGAGGATGCCGCAAAATGCGGTAATCTCACCAACTATGATCCTTCGCTTATTCTATGGCTGTTTTAGTCGTCTGCTTCCTCGCTCTCTGTCAGCGTGAAGGTAAATCTCTTACGTGCCATCTCATCGCTTTCCAGATATTCGTCGTAGGTAGTGATCTTATCAACCAGCTTGCCATTGATGATCTCCATAATACGGTTAGCGGTAGTCTGAACGATCTGGTGGTCACGGGAGGAGAAGATCATTACCCCTGGGAACTTGATCATTCCGCGGTTCAAGGCGTCAATAGACTCCATGTCCAGATGGTCTGTAGGCTCGTCCAGCATCAGCACATTGGCGCCGGAGATCATCATCTTAGACAGCATACAGCGCACTTTCTCGCCTCCGGACAGCACCTTTACCTTCTTTACACCGTCCTCCCCGGCAAAGAGCATACGCCCTAAGAAGCCGCGGACATAAGTCACATCCTTCTCAGGAGAGTACTGAGTCAGCCACTCTACGATGGTATCATCATTGTCAAACTCTGCACTGTTATCCTTGGGGAAATAAGCCTGGGTTGTAGTAAGTCCCCACTTATAGCTTCCCGAATCCGGCTCCATCTCTCCGGATAAGATCTTAAAGAGGACGGTCTTGGCGCGCTCATTGGGGCCTACCAGGGCCACCTTGTCCTCCCGGCCCAGGATAAAGGAAATATCATCTAAGATCTTCTCCCCGTCAATGGTCTTGCTCAGGTGTTCAACGGTCAAAACCTCATTTCCGATCTCGCGGAAGGGACGGAAATCAATATAAGGATACTTACGGCTGGAAGGACGGATGTCATCCAGCTCGATCTTCTCTAACGCGCGCTTACGTGAGGTCGCCTGCTTGGATTTGGAAGCATTGGCGGAGAAACGCTGGATAAATTCCTGAAGCTCCTTGATCTTCTCCTCCTTCTTGCGGTTGGCCTCCTTCATCTGCTTGATGATCAGCTGGCTGGATTCTACCCAGAAATCATAGTTTCCGGCAAACAGCTGGATCTTTCCGTAGTCAATGTCCGCAATCTGGGTACAAACCTTATTCAGGAAATAACGGTCATGGGAAACCACGATCACTGTGTTCTCAAAATTAATAAGGAACTCCTCCAGCCATGCGATGGCGTCTAAGTCCAAATGGTTGGTAGGCTCGTCTAAGAGCAGGATATCCGGGTTTCCAAAAAGAGCCTGGGCTAAAAGCACCTTCACCTTCTGTGCGCCTAACAGGCTGCTCATCTGGGCATAATGAAATTCCGGCTCAATTCCAAGGCCGTTCAACAGGTTTTCTGCGTCAGACTCTGCCTCCCAGCCGTTCATATTGGCGAACTCGCCTTCCAGCTCAGCGGCCTTGATGCCGTCCTCATCAGAGAAGTCCTCCTTCATATAGATGGCTTCCTTCTCCTTCATGATCTCATACAGTCTGGCATTGCCCATAATAACCGTATCAAGAACCGTATACTGGTCGTATTTAAAATGATCCTGCTGCAGGAAGGAAAGACGCTGTCCCGGAGTGATCACTACATCGCCGCTGGTAGGCTCCAGCTGTCCGGACAAAATTTTAAGGAAGGTGGACTTTCCCGCTCCATTGGCTCCAATAAGGCCGTAGCAGTTGCCCTCCGTAAATTTGATGTTTACGTCTTCAAACAGTGCCTTCTTCCCCACCCGAAGGGAAATATTGCTTGTACTAATCATTTCCGTATCCTTTCTAAACTCAGGAATCTATTTGTTCCATTCTGTTTTCATCAAAAGAGGGGTCATATCTGGCCCCTCTCACGCTGCTTGCTCATTTTAGATTGTACAGGGAAAATGCTTATTTTGCAAGGCTTATTTTCCCTTGCGCACCTCCAAAGGATAATTTATTCCCTGGGACTCCACATAGGCTACTTCTACCACATCTCCGCTGTCGGCAGCAAGAGCCCCGTCTTCGATCGGGCAATTATCCTTCATAAAGCTTATTTCCGTGCCGTCCTCTGTCTTTACCACAAAGGAGCTCATGGCATTGGATACGGTTGTACCTGTTACAGACGCAACAGACCACTCCTCCTGTTCCGGAAGAAGGATCACCAGCTGTGACTTCTCCGCTCCATCCTTCTGGTTCCCCACACATCCAATGGCGATCTGAGTATCCTCCTTGATCTCAGCCTCCACATCGCAGATGTCAGACAGCTTAATATCATATGACTTTCCATCATCTGCCTGAAGGGTGAAGGTCATACCGTCAGAAGCTGCCTTCACGATGGTTCCCTGAAGCATATAATATCCTGCTTCCTCCTGCACCTCCCCGGACGGTTCGGAGGTTTCTTCCTCTGTCTCCTCCGGCTCTGTCTTCTCAGCCTCTGTTGTCTGCTCAGCAGAAGATGAAATTTCTGTGGTTTCTGCGGCTTCCTGTGCCGGTTTCTTTGCACATGCAGCGGCAATAGCCACAGTTACCGCCACTGCGGCGGCTCCCAGGATTAATGAACGCTTTCTCATCACTATCTCCTCCTTTGTCTACTGATGGTATCATCTGACCAGGAAAAATTCAAGGAATTTTCCCTTAATTTTTCGTAACGATCCATCGGAACTGTTGCGAAGCATGCGGAAATATCGGAAAAGCTTCCTTGACTTCCCCCTCCTAAAAAGTTATGATGGATAGCTGAGAATAGCAACTAAAAATCATCAAAGGAAACTAATACTATGTCTGCAAAACCAAATCCTTCATCTATGAACCAAAGACTGGCCACGGCTCCAGTCCTTCCCCTTTTGATCCGGCTCACCATCCCTATTACGGTGGCGCAGCTGGTCAATGCCCTTTACAGCCTGGTTGACCGCATGTACATCGGCCATATGCCGGAAACAGGAACTCTGGCTTTAAGCGGCATCGGCCTTACCTTTCCCATCATTATGGTGATCTCTGCATTCAGCTGCATCCCCGGGCGAGGCGGATCCCCTCTGGCTTCCATTGCCATGGGAGCGGGAGATATAAGGAAAGCAGAGCGTTATCTGGCCAACTCCTTTTCCCTCTTGGCTTTTATCGGAACGGTTCTCACCCTGGCATGTTCTTTTTTTATGGAACCTATGCTCCGCGCCTTTGGAGCAGACTCCTCTACCCTTCCCTATGCCATGGACTACCTGAGAATCTATGTCCTGGGAAGCATTTTTGTAGAGTTTTCCCTGGGGCTTAACCCCTTCATCAACGCCCAGGGCTATACCTTTCACGGAACCATTACCATTGTTATAGGGGCGGTGCTCAATATTATCCTGGATCCCCTGTTTATTTACGCGTTCCACATGGGGATCGCCGGGGCTGCTGTGGCTACGGTTATCTCCCAGATGGTCTCCGCCGCCTGGGTCATCTGGTTCCTCTGTTCCGGCAAGGGAACACTGCGCCTGCGCCTGAAGGACATGGCCCCCTCCTGGGATATTCTAAAAAGAACCTGCGCTCTGGGAGTGTCCCCCTTTACCTTCCAGATCAATGAAAGTATCGTCGTTATTGTCCTGAACTGGCTCTTGATCCGCTACGGCGGTGCTGACAGCAATCTCCACATTGCATCCATGTCCCTGCTCACCAGCGTCAGCCAGGTGTTCTTCATGCCTTTAATCGGCATCATCACCGGAGCTCAGCCTATTTTGAGCTATAACCTGGGCGCCCGCAATTTCCCACGGTTAAGAGAAACCGTCCGCTATTCCAGGATACTCAGCATAAGCTGCGCCGTGCTCATGTGGTTCTGCCTTATGGCTTTTCCACGGACCATCTGCTCTATGTTCACCTCGGATCCGAAGCTGCTAAGCCTGACCTCCGTAACCATGCGCATCATGTTCTCAACTGTCCTGGTGCTGGGCCTTCAGATGGTAAACCAGAACGCTTTCGTTGCCCTGGGAAATACTGTCTGCTCCTTTATATTCGGGATCATGAGAAAGCTTTTGCTGCTCCTGCCCCTTGCCTTCACCCTTCCCCTGTTCTTCGGCGTGTGGGGGATCTACGGGGCGGAGGCTGTATCCAACCTGCTGACTACCATCATCACTCATGCTGTCTTTACAAGGTATTTTAAAAAGCTTACCTCGTCATAAGAACTAGGAAACGTTATAGAAATAAAATACGTCATAAAAAAGGCTCTATGTCAAGTTTTGGGGTGGGATTCTTAGGAATCCCGCCCCGTTACTGTGTTTGGAGCCTTTTTTATGTTTTTAAGTTCTAGTCTTATATTA
>CABQJX010000056.1 GCA_902464595.1 uncultured Lachnoclostridium sp.
CCGGAGCTACTTCGTTATGCTCTGTTTTTGCAAGAATCCCCAGCTTCCAGAGTTCCTCATTCAGTTCTTCCATATAAGCAGCTACCCTTGGCTTAATTACCCCAAAGTAATGATCGTCCATTTCCTGTCCCTTGGGCGGCTTTGCACCAAAAAGGGTGCGCCCTGTAAAGCGGAGATCCTTTCTCTGCTCATACATTTCCTTTGTGATCAGGAAATATTCCTGTTCCGGCCCTACTGAGGTACGGACACATTTTACATCCTCATTTCCAAACAAATGAAGGATACGCAGCGCCTGCTTGTTTAAAGCTTCCATAGAGCGGAGAAGCGGTGTTTTCTTATCCAGCGCCTCTCCGCCGTAGGAACAGAATGCTGTAGGAATGCATAAGGTCTTTCCCTTTATAAATGCATATGAGGTTGGATCCCATGCCGTATATCCCCTTGCCTCAAAGGTAGCCCGAAGGCCTCCAGACGGAAAGGAAGATGCATCCGGTTCTCCCTTAATCAGTTCCTTCCCTGAAAACTCCATGATCACGCCGCCGTCCGGTGAGGGAGAAATAAAGCTGTCATGCTTTTCTGCCGTTACGCCAGTAAGAGGCTGGAACCAGTGGGTATAGTGGGTCGCCCCGTTTTCAACTGCCCAGTCCTTCATAGCTGCTGCAACCGCATTTGCCACACTAATATCCAGCTTTGCTCCCTCATCAATGGTTTTTCTCAAAGATCTGTACACATTCGATGACAGTCTTGCCTTCATCACTCTGTCATCAAATACATTGCATCCAAAAAAATCTGATACCTTTTTCATAATAACGCTCCTCTCCTACTGCAGAAATTTGAAAACAAAAAGGCAAGGTGTCCTTTCACAGCACTTTTTCTATGCCACAAAAGACGTCCTTGCCCTTTGGATCAAATTACATTTACTGAAACTTATAAAGAAAAAGCGTCTCTGAGAACTTCATCTCAAAGACGCCCTTGCCTTTATGTGTGGGATAATACACCTTGAAAAATCATTTGTCAAGCATTTCTTTTCCAATTTTTCAAATCAATCTTCATTGAGCAGTTCGCTTTCCAGATCCTGAAGCATCAGATCCAGTGCGGTAATGCCTCCCTCAGCGGTATACCACACAGCGGGATGAGCCAGATAAACGATGTTTCCGTTCTTGTAGGCGTCAGTGCCCATTACCAGTTCATTCTCCATGATCTCCTGGGCCAGCTTCGCCCCATCGGTACCAATGGCAGCGTCACGGTCCATAACGAAGATATAATCGGGTGCCTTCTCCACAATGAACTCGAACGAAGCTTCGTTGCCGTGGGTGGAGGTGTCAATGTTTGCATCCACGCCAATATTCTCAAAACCGATCTCTCGGCCAATCATCGAGCAGCGGCCGTCGTTGCCAAGCACATTGAAGCTGCCACTGGTAACCAGTCCCACGATGGCGGTCTTGCCGGCGGCAAATTCGGATAGGGAGGCAAGACGGCCATCGAAGTCAGCCATCAGCTCATCTACCTTGTCCTCCAGATCAAACAGGGAGGCAATGGTGGCAGCATTCTGCCGCACACTTTCCACTACGCCAAGCTCGGTATCAGTGGCCAGATAGACCACGGGAGCAATCTCGCTGAGGGCGTCGTAAGAGGCGGCAAGACGGCCTCCAATAAAGATAACATCAGGCTCGCAAGCCATCACAGCTTCTAAATCCGCTTCTTTAATCGTGCCTAAATTGGCCACCTCATCATTCATATAGGACTGAAGATATTCCAAGCTTGTATCCGCAGCCCCAACAACCCGATCCCCCATACCCAGGGCATCCAAAATGTCCAAAGAAGCCATATCCAAAATGGCAATGCGCTGTGGATCGTAGGGCGCCTTAAGTTCCACCGTCTCCTTCTTGGCATTGAGGCTGGTAATGGTTACGGTATCTTTCGTCTCGCTGTTTGCGGCCTCACTGCTTTTGCTGACAGTATCACTGCTTCCGGATGCGATGGCACTTCCATCAGAAGCGCTGCCATTTTGGGCAGAGCAGGCCATAAGGCTCAGGGCCAAAACACCGGCCAGCATAAACGAGAGTGTTTTTTTCAAATTCATGGTTTGATTCTCCTTTTCTAAAAAGTACTGAAAATGATAGTTAATAATAGATGGACAGCGGTTTTCCCGAAATTCTCAAAATTTCAAAGTCAACCTGATAGATCTCTGACAGATTCTCTTTTGTCATTACCTCCTCTACCGTGCCGAATTTTGCGATTTTTCCGTCCTTGAATGCGCAGATATAATCGGAATAGAATGCCGCATAGTTGATCTCATGCAGCACCAAAATCACCGTCTTCCCCAGCTCGTCGCAGAGACGACGGACAGTTTTCATCATATTGGTGGCATGATAAATATCCAGGTTATTGGTCGGCTCGTCCAAAAGGACATACTCGGTATCCTGGGCAATGACCATAGCAATCAAAGCCCGCTGCCGCTGGCCTCCGGAAAGCTCATCAATGAAACGATCCTGCAGCTCCTGAAGCTCCATATAGTCAATAGCACGGTCGATGATTTCCTGGTCATCGGGGGTAAGACGATTGCCAGAATAAGGGAACCGGCCAAAGCTTACCAGCTCACGCACAGTCAGCTTCATCTGTATATTATTGCTCTGAGTCAGAATGGCAAGGCGTTTGGAAAGTTCCTTGCTTTTCCACTTTCCAATGTCTTTTCCTTCAAAGTCTACCAAGCCGCTGTCATGGGCAATCAGTCGGGAAATCATGCCCATAACTGTGGACTTGCCTGCACCGTTGGGACCAATAAGGGAGATTACCTTTCCCTTGGGAATGGAAAAGGTCACACTGTCTACCACGGTTTTTCCGTCATATTGTTTTGTCAGCTCCTGTATATGCATGATCACACCTTCTTTCTTGTCAAAATGAGATAAAGAAAATACAAGCCGCCGCCCACAGTAATGAATACGCTTACCGGCACAGCATAAGAATACACATGCTCTACGATGAGCTGTCCGCCCACCAGAACGATCATGCCGAACAAAACCGACCCCAGCACAAGCTGGGTATGGCGAAAGGTTTTAAGCATTTGACGGGACAGGTTGGCGATAATGAGTCCCAGAAATGAGATGGGACCCACCATAGCGGTAGCAACGGCAATGCAAAGAGTTACGCCCAGCAATAGGCGGCGAACACAGCGGTCATAGTCCACACCCAGATTGACAGCCTGCTCTTTGCCCAGAGTCAGTACGTCTAAAAGGGCCAGCTCCCTGCGCAGCGCAAAAATGACGCCTGCCAGCAGAATAAGCGACAAGCCTATGATTTCCGAATTGATATTGCTGAAGCTTGCAACCAGGGTATTTAACAGGCTGTCATATTCATTCGGATCCATCACTCTGGTAAGTGTTGTCTGAATGCTTCCAAAAAAGGAGGTCAGGACAGTGCCCACCAGCAGCACATAAAGTACATTGTGTTTTGTCTTTTTAAACATCCAGTTATATATCACTGTGGCTGCAATACCCATAAGGACAACATCCACGGCGAAAGAATAATTGGCATTGGAGGCCAATACGCTGGAAGAACCCAGAAAAAATACCACAGCTGTGTGGATAAGAGTATAAAGTGAGTTCATGCCCAGCAGGCAGGGTGTTACAATGGTATTATTGATAATTGATTGAAATACCAGTGATGCCCCACCAATGGAAAAAGCCGTAATGAGCATAGCAATAAGCTTCGGAGCACGGAGCTTCATGGCATAGGCAAACAGTTTGGGATTGGAGAAGTTTACTTCTGCCAGCATATATCCGGCTGAACACAGAAGAACGAATGCCGCCAGAAACATAAGTTTGCGCTGGTTAGAGCGCATCGCAGCAGTATTCACTTGTTCGTGCCTCCTTTCAAATCCGGCAGGATGGAGCAGCAGTCTGTTCCGAATCCTCCAAAGCGAAGAGCCTTTCGCCCATTTCTGAGCCGGTAAAACAGCAGTGCAATAAAAATCAGGCTTCCAAGAATGCCAACAATCAATTCAATGGGCAGCTCATAGGGATATATAGCCACTCGCCCGATTATATCGCATATCAGCACAAAAAGAGCGCCAAACAAAGCGGTATCAACCAAAGTTCCACGGATTTTGTCACCTTTATACATCGTTACCACATTGGGCACAATCAAGCCGATGTAGGATATCGCACCAACTACAACTACAATACTGGCTGTAATCATGGCTGTGATGGTCAGCCCCATAAACAGCACCACATTATAAGGAACACCCAGATTTCTGGAGAAATCCTTTCCTAACCCCACAATGTTAAAATGATTTGCAAAGACAAAGGCCAAAATAACCAGTGGAACCGTCATCCAGACGATTTCATACCTCCCCTTAATAACAAGAGAAAAATGCCCCACAAGCCAAGAGGATAACGCCTGTGTCATCTCATACTTAAACGCCAGATAATTGGTAATGCCGCCAATGACATTGCCGAACATAATACCAATTAAGGGAACCATAACCACATCCTTAAACGGAATACGCTGGATAAACCAGACAAAAATCCAGGTTCCCAGGATTGCCGCAGCAAAAGCAAAGAGGGCTCTGCTCCATAGTGTAGATGTGGGCATAAAAAGCAGCGCCAGCAGAATTCCAAACTGTGCCGATGAGATGGTGGCGCCGGTTGTAGGCGACACAAATTTATTGCTGCACAGCTGCTGCATAATAAGTCCCGCTACGCTCATACCGATACCGGTACATAAAATTGCCAGAAGCCGAGGCAGCCGGGAAACTAAAAATATCTCCCACAAATGCAGATTTCCTGAAAGGAGCTCTTGCGGCGGCATATCAATCACACCCACAAAAAGCGAAATAACAGATATGACCAGCAACAGAGCTGCAAGTACGAGTGTTGAGCGATACTGTCTGATACGATCATCTCCTTTCGTAGTTAGAATAGACTAACTGTTTCGTAAATAAAAAACGCATGCGGCATTCGGTACAAGAGTTGTCTTTTGTCGTGCGTTGCGTCTGCATTATAACATGCAAGTTAGTTATATGCAACTGACAAAAAGAACGAATTTGGGTCAGGAGCGCAAGATAAATTTCAGTTATTATTGATACCACATTCTTTTGCATCGGCTCTTGACAAACCTTACCATCCGCTGTATAAATAGTGATTATGAGCAAGGGCGTTCATTTTTACAGCAGAATTATCTCTGCCTTAAAAATGGACGCCTTTGCTTTTTTATTTATTTTGAGAGGAAGGTGTAATATCTATGAAGATTGAAGGTCAGGTAAGGATTCCTTCTGGCTGTGCAATTTCAGCGGTAATTTCCAAAGACGGAAACAGAATGTCCGGTGAAATGATCACAAATTCCATGAAGCCTATGCACGACCGTTCCAACGGACTGGGCGGCGGCTTTGCCGGTTATGGCATTTATCCTGAATATAAAGATTTCTATGCATTACATATGTTTTTTGATTCCCGCGATACAAGGAAAAAATGCGAATCCTTCTTAAAAGAACAGTTTGAAATCGTACAGTCCGAGATTATTCCGACCCGTAAGCTTCCAGCAATTACAGATGAGCCTATTATATGGAGATATTTCGTTACTCCGCTAAAATCCGTTCTGGCCTCCCTTCAGTTGGACGAAAAAGCGTTTGTTGCACAAACTGTTATGAAAATTAATGCCGAACTGTCTGGCGTCTATGTATTTTCCAGCGGCAAAAATATGGGGACCTTCAAGGCAGTGGGCTTTCCGGAAGATGTTGGGGTCTTTTACAGGCTGGAAGAATATGAAGGCTACTCATGGACGGCTCATGGACGTTACCCGACCAATACGCCAGGCTGGTGGGGCGGTGCGCACCCGTTTACACTGCTTGACTACTCCATTGTACACAACGGAGAAATCTCTTCCTATGATGCCAACCGCAGATTTATCGAAATGTTCGGCTATAAATGTACGCTTCAGACCGACACAGAAGTAATTACCTATATTATGGATTATCTGCTCCGTGTGCAGGGACTGACTCTCGGCGAAGCCGCAAGCGTCATTGCAGCACCATTTTGGAGTACCATTGCTTCCAAAACAGATCTGGAAGACCAGAAGAAACACACCTATCTGAGAACCATGTTTTCCAGCCTGCTGATTACCGGTCCTTTCTCCATTGTTTTCGGTTTTCAAGGCGGGCTGATGGCTCTCAACGACCGTCTGAAGCTCCGTTCCATGGTAATCGGCGAAAAAGACGACAAAATTTTCATTGCCAGTGAGGAAGCCGCCATCCGGACTATGGAGCCAGATGCAGAAGCTATCTGGTCTCCTGCCGGCGGGGAGCCTGTCATTGTAAAAGTAAAGGAAGGTGCATATTAATGGGTATCGAATTTATCTATCCTGAGTTTGAAGTGATCCGAAACGAAAACCGCTGCACAGTCTGTCGTGTATGCGAGTACCAGTGTGCCAATGGGGTCCACAGCTACGATGAAAAACAGGGCATTATGACGGAAGATGAGACAAAGTGTGTCAATTGCCAGCGATGCGTTTCTTTCTGCCCATCCAGAGCTCTGAAAATTGTAAAAACGGACTGCTCTCTTCGGGAAAATTCCAACTGGCAGAGCGATACTATGAAAGAAATCTACAAACAGGCAAACAGCGGCGGCGTTCTTCTCTCATCTATGGGAAACCCGAAGTCTTTTCCTGTTTATTGGGATAAAATTTTAATCAATGCCTCACAGGTAACGAATCCTTCCATTGATCCCCTGCGTGAACCGATGGAGACCAGGATATATCTGGGAAAGAAACCTCAAAAAATAAGCCGTACAGAAAATGGAACGCTGGATTACAATCTGCCGCCCCAGCTGGAGCTTTCCATGCCTGTTATGTTCTCTGCCATGAGTTATGGCTCCATCAGCTACAATGCCCACAAATCCCTTGCATTAGCAGCAACTGAACTGGGCATCCTGTACAACACCGGAGAGGGCGGCCTTCATGAAGATTTTTACTCCTATGGTAAAAATACCATTGTTCAGGTTGCTTCTGGACGTTTTGGTGTCCATGAGGACTACTTAAATGCAGGCGCTGCCATTGAAATTAAAATGGGGCAGGGCGCAAAGCCAGGCATCGGCGGTCATCTTCCCGGCTCAAAAATTGTCGGAGATGTATCCCGTACACGCATGATTCCGGAAGGATCTGATGCAATCTCTCCAGCACCTCACCATGATATTTATTCGATTGAAGATTTACGCCAGCTTGTCTTTTCATTAAAAGAGGCCACCGAATATAAGAAGCCTGTCATCGTTAAGGTTGCGGCGGTACATAATATTGCGGCCATTGCAAGCGGAATTGCAAGAAGCGGCGCCGATATCATTGCTATTGATGGTTTTCGCGGCGGTACGGGAGCGGCTCCCACCAGAATCCGTGACAATGTAGGAATCCCTGTGGAGCTTGCCCTTGCAGCCGTTGACCAGCGTCTGCGTGATGAAGGTATCCGCAACGATGTATCCCTAGTAGTCGGCGGAAGCATCCGAAGCGCTGCCGATGTCATAAAAGCCATTGCACTGGGCGCAGACGCCTGTTATGTTGCCACTGCCGCCCTTCTGGCCCTTGGATGCCATTTATGCCGAACCTGCCAGACTGGTAAATGCAACTGGGGGATTGCAACCCAGAGACCCGAACTGGTAAAAAGACTGAATCCGGAAACAGGAAAACAGCGTCTGGTCAACCTGATGACAGCATGGAACCATGAAATCAAAGAACTGATGGGCGGCATGGGTATCAACTCCATTGAAGCGCTGCGTGGAAACCGGCTGATGTTAAGAGGAATCGGCTTAACCGAAAAAGAGCTTGAAATACTCGGCATTTCCCATGCAGGAGAATAAATTTTTGTAACTATTTTTTTGGAGGTGTGGTATAATATGCAAATCATCAATGCTGCAGATTTAGATTATAGAACTGTAAATGAAAGGCTCCGCCAAACAACTGAAGATTGTATCATTGAAAACTGCTGCGGCCAGCGGTTTCTTGCCGCCGGTATGTCCGATAAAAACATTACAATCCATGGTGTACCAGGAAATGCCCTGGGTGCATACTTAAATAACTCCCGTATCACGGTAAAGGGCAATGCACAGGACGCTGTGGGCGACACCATGAATGAGGGGAAAATCCTGATTTATGGAAACATCGGAGACGCTGCCGGTTACGCCATGCGGGGCGGAAAGATCTATGTGGAGGGCAACGCCGGATACCGCGCCGGAATCCACATGAAAGCTTATAAAGAAAAAATTCCTGTTATGATCATCGGCGGATGTGCAGGAAGCTTTCTGGGTGAATACCAGGCCGGCGGTATCATTATCATTCTCGGGCTCCACAAAGACGGCAGAAACATTGTCGGCAATTTTCCATGTACCGGTATGCATGGCGGGAAAATGTTCCTGCGCGGAAACTGCAGGAACATACACTTTTCAGAACAGGTAACTGCAAAATGTGCGGCTCCGGAAGATTTAGAAGAAATCCAAGAATACCTGTCTGAATATTGTTCAGACTTCGGATATTCATTCAGCGAGCTTTTATCCGAACCATTTACAATCATTACACCAGACAGTAAAAATCCGTACAAGCAAATGTATGTAGCGAATTAAAAGAAAGCAGGTAATGTTATGAAGTATTCAAAAGAAGAGGTACTCCAATATATGCAGGAGGAGGATGTGAAATTTATTCGTCTGGCATTTTGCGATGTATTTGGCAGACAAAAAAATATTTCCATTATGCCCCAGGAGCTTCCCCGGGCTTTTGAACATGGTATCGCCATTGATGCCTCTGCTATCGTTGGTTTTGGCGATGAAAGCCATTCTGACCTTTTCCTTCATCCAGATGCCGATACCCTGATGCCCCTTCCCTGGAGACCGGAGCATGGGCGTGTAGTAAGGATGTTCTGCAGCATTACATATCCAGATGGAACCCTTTTTGAATGTGATACCCGTTCCCTGTTAAAAAAAGCAATTCAAAAAGCAGAACAAACCGGATACCAGTTCTTCTTTGGTGCGGAACAGGAATTTTACCTGTTTCATCTGGATGACAATGGAAATCCAACTAAAATTCCTTACGATAATGCCAGCTACATGGATATCGCTCCCGAAGACAAAGGTGAGAATATCCGCCGCGAAGTCTGCCTTACCCTGGAGCAAATGGGAATTTTGCCAGAAAGCTCACATCACGAAGAAGGACCAGGACAAAATGAAATTGACTTCCGCTATTCTGATCCCCTGACTGCTGCTGACAATTCCATGACCTTTCAGACCGTAGTAAAAACAATCGCCGGACTAAACGGTATTTTTGCAGATTTCAGTCCTAAGCCATTAGAAAATAAAGCAGGAAACGGCTTTCATATCAACATGTCTGTCAAAGCCACAGACGGCACAGACAATATGGACAGCATGATTGCCGGTATCCTGGATAAAATTTCGGATATGACTGTATTTCTAAATCCGACCTCCAATTCCTACAACCGCTTTGGCAGCAATAAGGCTCCAAAATATATTTCCTGGTCCAGCGAAAACCGCTCTCAACTTATCCGAGTTCCTGCAGCAATCGGCATATACCGGCGTGCTGAACTTCGTTCTCCCGATCCGTCTGCAAATACTTACCTGGCTTTTGCTCTTATGATCTATGCTGCTTTAGAAGGGATTCAAAATAAACTGGTATTGCCGCCTCCTGCGGATATCAATTTATATAAAGCAGATGATAGTACTCTTAAAAATTTCAAGCAGCTTCCTAAAGATTTTAAATCTGCCTGCACGGTTGCTGCAAATAGTGATTTTATAAAAAAATATATACCAAATGCCATATTAAATATCTATTGTAATCAATAGCTTTCATTCTTATGAGGAGGGGTGCAAAATGAGTTTAAAAGAGCGTGTTTACAGTATCCTCATTGTGTCTGCAACAGATGCTTTCAACTCTGCCTTTGCCGACCTGCTTCCTGAAACAAGATACTCTCCCGTCCATACTGTCTCAAGCATCAATGCCGCCAGATGTACGCTTACAGAAAAGACTTATGATTTCGTTATCATTAATGCCCCTTTACGCGATGATATGGGCGTTCGTTTTGCCATTGATACCTGCAGTAATAAACAGTCCGTTGTTCTTCTTCTGGTAAAAAGCGATATTCATAACGGCATCCATGATCAGGTTACGGAATATGGTGTATTTACCTTGTCAAAACCAATATCGAAAGCAACTATGGCATATGCGCTTAACTGGCTGGAAAGCGCCAGGGAACGGCTAAGACAATTTGAGAAAAAATCTTTATCCATTGAAGAAAAAATGGCTGAAATCCGCCTTGTCAATAAGGCAAAGTGGATTTTGATCAGCCAGCTTTCCATGAGCGAGCCGGAAGCTCACCGCTACATAGAAAAACAGGCAATGGATCGCTGTGTTACCAAACGAACCATTGCCGAGGAAATCATTAAGACCTATTCTTAATTCCCCTTCCATATTGATTCAGCCTCAATGTACTGCTTAAACTTTTCATGCGATGGTATCCTTCTCATAAAGCGAATAGCATACACGGATTGCTCCCATAATCATACTCCATTCCAGAGCAGGCGCATAAGAAAACACCGTCATCAATCGGGGCCGTTACGATTGCAGAAATCAGATTTTCAATGTCCTCCACATTGACATTGGCTCCTTTTATGGTTGCATCTAAATCCATTATTGAACGGACATCCAGCCCTACCATAGCGGCTACCAACATCCCTCCCTTTAAGATAAACTTGTCACGATATTCAGAAAGAGAAATTCGCTCCAAAAACGCTCCATCATATAGTTACGCATTAAGATCTGTGCATCTGCAGATTTCTCTCTGGAAAGATTTCGTATTAGATCCTTCAGTTGTTTTGCTGTTTTTCATCAAAAATACCACCGAACTCATATTTCACAGCAGATGGCGTAATAATGTCTCCTGTAGAAACATCATCATTTAGATTGATTTTACAAATCGAATTAAGTGCTGCTGAAATCTTTTCTTCTGTCAAAGGCAGATTGCGCAAAGCAGTATCCAAATCCATTGTTGATCTGGTATCCAGTCCAACGATAGCTGTAATCAGCATTCCACCTTTAACAACAAACTTTTCGCTATATTCTGATACAGATAACCTTTCCAAGAGACGCTCAAACATATAATTCTGCAAATAAATAACGCCCCCCGTCCTCCCTGGAAACGTCATAAGGGATATGTAATCCATTCCTGCAAGCTTTTTTTAAGTTCTTCCAACTGTAGCCTTTGAAATTCCCCAGCGAACAGCCAATTCACTTTCATGCTCGGATTTTTCTCATTATGGAATGGACAGACTGCCATGCCCATGTAATTCTATACGGACGGAACAGGAACAAACCTTACTCCAAAGCCTTTTCCTTCCACTTCCCCCAGCGATAGAAAACAGCTGTGATCACTGCTCCAAGAACCCAGGATGCCAGAAGGGAGATCCAGATGCAGGCATACCAGCCCGAGGGCATTTCCGGCGTTCTGGTCAGCCAGGCAATTCCATAGGCCAGCGGTACGCGGATCGCAACGGTGGTGATCAGGGAAATCCACATAGGCGTCATCGTATCTCCTGCCCCCCGCATCACACCGGACAGGCTTTGGGTCACTGCCATGGCAAGGTATCCCAGAGCCAGCACCCGCATCATGTTGTTGCTCAGCGTAACCAACTCAGAGGTGGAGGTAAAAATTGCCATCAGATGACGGCCAAAAAACAGAATAACGGCTGTAATGGCGGCCGAAGTTCCTACCGCGATCAGCGTTCCCTGCTTCGCCCCCGCTTTTACTCGTTCCAGCTTTTTTGCGCCTACGTTCTGTCCGGAATATGTGGTCATCGCTGTGCCGAAGGAGAAATTCGGCATCATGGCAAATCCATCTACTCTCATAATAATAACGTTGGCGGCAATCACCATTTCTCCGAAGCTGTTGGTCAGAGACTGTACAACAACCATAGCCAAAGAAAAGATGGCCTGTGTAATTCCGCTGGGAACACCCAGCCGTATTACGGTTGTAATATTTTCTTTGTGAGGCTTTAAGTAGCTCGCCTTTAAATCAAACAAATGCTTCATCTTTCTGAGCTTCAAAAAACACAGAACAGCAGAAATCATCTGTGCGATCACAGTAGCAAGCGCAACTCCTGACACTCCCATATGAAGGCCTGCTACAAACCACAGATCCAGAACAATATTGATCACTGTGGCGATCATCAGATAAAGCAGGGCAGAAAAAGAATCTCCCAGACCTCTCAGAACACCGCACAGGATATTGTAATACGCCACTCCCGCAATCCCATACATCATAATGAACAAATAATCAGAACACCAATCTATGATGCTTGCCGGAGTATTTAAAAGCTCCAGGATCGGCCGAATTGCCGCTGATCCTACGATCATCAAAAATACGGCGGAAGCTGCTGTCAAAGTCAGCACGCTTCCAATGGTTCTGGAAAGATTTTCTCTGTCCCTGGAACCAAAATACTGGGAAACCATAATGCTGGCTCCCATAGAAATTCCGATAAAAAGTACCAGCAGCAGATTCAGGATAGGGCTGGCGCTTCCCACCGCCGCCAGCGCATTGTCTCCCACATACCGGCCCACAACAATACTGTCTACTGTGTTGTAAAGCTGCTGGGCTACATTCCCAATAATCATGGGAATCGTAAAAAGTACAATTTTTTCCCATGGACGCCCCTCTGTCATGTCCACCTGGGCAAATAGTTTTTTCAGACTGTTCATTTTCACCCCACCTCATTTACTGTTTCTTTTCTTCCATTCATATCTTCTAACATCAGCTCCATCAGCTGTTCCTGATAACCAGCCTTCTTCTGATTGAGAGCCTCCGCCTTCACTTCTGCCAAAGCCGGATGGCTGACTTTTTCCAATTTACTCAGGCTTTCAGCAGAAATAGGTTCCTCTGACATGCTCAAACGATAGTCATCTCCTGACATATGCCAAAGGCAGGCGCTTTTTCCAGCTCTCCAAAGTATCTTTTCCGCAATCCCTATTCCCTCAGGATCCAAATCTCCACAGTAATAAATCATATTTCCATTTTCCCAGAGAAGATCCATCAGCATCCAGGAGGCTGTTTTCACCTGACCGGAGGTACAGATCAGAGGAACCTCTTTTCCCTGCAGGCTTTCACATAGATGAGAAAACACCATTTGATTTTCCACTGCATACACCTTGTTTGACCTGGCCTGGGCGCTTTTGATCCTTCCCAGGTTGGAAAGAGTGATCACAAACGGTTCTCCCATCTCTAAAAATCCCCTATAAGCCGGGTGCTCCCCCTCCTCTGTATAAAGATGGATCCCGTATGCGGTGGTAAAGCTGGAAATATCATCTCTGCAAAATGAAAGGTTTCCTCATCATAAAGCCAAAAATTTACAAATCCCATTCGATTCATATGCCAGCGGTTACTCATTCTTTGCCGCCTCCTTCTGTAAAAAGTCCTGGGGATATGTTCCGATCCATTTTCCCACAGCCGGGAAAAAACGGATCCTCTCCCCTTCGTTCACTGCAAACATCCAGGACTTCATGTACTCCAGGATCACTGTCCCCAGCTTCTCCGGCTGCATCTCGCGAAATTCCTTGCTCCACGCACAGCCATACTGTTTCCTGCATTCTTCCAGCAAAGCTCCAAACTGTTCCCCGGACAGATAAATGCAATCATTTTCTTCTCTTTTTAACACATCTTCTTCCAGCAGCCGCCGCAGTTCGGAACAAATATTGAGCGTCACTTCGCTGACCGTAGCCTCTCTCGGATGACACTCCCCAAAGCAATGATCTTCCTCCATTACAAAAAAGGCACTGTTTTTGTGGATATGGAGCCTGCCCCCAAGAGCTTCATCCAAATATTTCCCTACCCACTGCCTCTGATTTTTCAGATACAGGGAGTCCGGATCCTCTGTCTGTTCCCAGTACATGGCTGGCGCAGCTGCCAGCTGACGGTATACCCGGTTAATCCTGAAATGACCCCGATCTGTCTCCAGATCTCCTGCCATCTCTGTCTCAAAATCCTTATAGGAAGAAAATTCTGAAATACTATGCCCAAAATTGGACGCAAAATAACGGGAAAGCCCTGTATTTTCGTAAAGCACCTCATGCTCGATGCCTCCGGCCACCTGGTCGCTGGAACCGTCATATACCTGGAGCAGCCCCATTTTCTCTGAAAATTTCAGAGCCCGCACAAGGGATTTGCGTTGTGTAAACAGGGTCCAGTCAATTTCCATCATTTCCTGGAGCTGTGCTTCCAGCATGGACACCAGCTCTGAGAGAAGGAACTGTTCCCCTTCCTCTCTGTCCTCCAGGAAAATAAGAATCCCGCAAAAAATACAGTAGTCACGGATCTCTGAAAATTCCGTGATCCCCATAAAGCTTTCCGCGTGGGCAGGAATCTTTTCCAGCTTTAAAATACGCTCATTGCTGATCAGATTCCATCCCAGCTGTTCTGTCAAAAATCGCCGGAACCTTCCAATCTCCCTCTTTGTGCTGTTATACAGCTCTCTGTCTTCTTTAAGAACCCAGTACCGCTCCATCAGAGTCCGAACCGCTTCCATTTTCTTCCTCCGCAAATTCTAAAATATAAGATGGCATAACAAGATCTCCATCCTCACATTTTAAAGTGCAAGTTTCTTTTGTCTTGATCAGGCGGTAAGCCTGCCCATATTCTGTACGCCCCTTAGCAGAGTCCGTCAAATTGGCTGCTGCAATCCATCGAAGCAGCGTCTCTCTGGCGGCGATGCTCACAGTCTCATGGATCTTTGACAGTTCCAGCCGACTGCCCTCAATATACCGCAGAACCATTTTCCGGTCCTCCTCTGCTTTTTTCAGATACATATTTCTCTGGGCCAGTTTTTCCATGGATTTATTCTCAAACCCTGTCTTATCCACCCTGGGCCGGTAAGCCCTGGTGCGTGGTTTTAAGAAAAACTCCATCGGTTCCTCCTCATAAGTACTGCTGCTTATATCATCCGTGGAGCGATCCCCATTAATCTTAAAATGCCGGACATGCTGGATCCCAAACACATAGGCTGATAATTTGTGGGCCTCCTCTATATCGCAGCAATTTTGAAACATGGAAATAAATTTTTTATAATCATCTTTTCTGCTGATCCCCCAATTTTGAAGCTGGACGATCAAGGACGCATTCTGAATGATTTTTCGGATCACCTCGTCTGTAATATCAAGAACGCGGCTGCATTCGCTGATCCTCCCCGGCTCTGCCATAAACCACCGTTTCAGCGCGCTCCATTTTCCATATACATTCTCCCTGATATACCGCTCCATAGACTCCCTGGACTCAAACGAAGGGTGGGGGATCTCTAACTCGCTGGCAATCACCTGTTCCAAAAGCTCACGTTCCCTCTGCTCGTCGATCTGCTTCATGATCCGCTCCACTCTCGGTGCTTTCGTCTGAAGCTCTTTGACAAATTCTTTGAGATATTTGATGAAGTGATCCTTATGTAAAATAAATTCTACGGACTTGAGCATTTTTTCTGATTTCCCGGAATAAAATTCCCTAAGATAGTCCTGATAATTCTGGTTCAGCCTGCGAAAATCCTCCTGGAGATTATGCCACCATTCATTCACTTCCTTCGGAGAAGCGTATAACATCAGATCCACTTTTACAAGCTCCTCCTCAATCCTGACAAAATAACTGCCAGACAGACTTCCCCCTTCCATAAATAGATTCTCAAGCTTTACCGTCAAACGCTCAATCTCCACCGCATACTCTGACATGGAATACCGATACTGTTTATTTTTATAATCCTCAATCGTATAAACCCGCTTTGGATCCTGGATCGGCGTAAGATTCTTTCACTCTGACAGCATATTCAGATCTGCCTTCAGCTGTTCCATGGAATAATCCTCAAATTCAGGATATTGTCTCACTAATTCCAAGACTTCTTCTTTATCCATCTGAAAATGCATCTTTTCATATTCCTGGTAAAAAACTCTCATGATCCGCCTGTATCTAGGCGTATTTCCTGTTGACAGGTAAGCGGTCTCCTGTATCATCCCTAAATGTTCCAAACTGGCATCTCCCTATTTATCATTCGGATTTTTCTCAGGATTCTTCTCAAACTTCTTCCCGAAATCCTCCTCAAGCTTCCCAAGCTCTATCTCCAACTCTTTCACCAGCTTATCCGCTCCCTGCAGCACCTCCTGGATCCGGGACGGACTCATGTGATCCATATGAAAGCCTCCTGTACAGACTACATTCGTTCCCAAAGCGCTGCAGACAGCCTCTGCCGCTTTACGGCAGAGAAATTCGTCCTTATGCCCAGTTACATTTATAACGGAGGAAGTAACGCTGTTTTCACCACTTCCCGTAAGGGATTTTCTTGAAATGGCCTGTACCGTACAGCCTATATGAGGGCGGTCTCCGCCCTCTATGCACATTAAAATATCACTTCCTATCAAACCAAGGCTTATTTTTAAAAAGGTTTCCCCTATCTTTTTACTTTTTTCTATCATCCATTCCATTTTCCTGCCCCCTGGTATCAATCCGCTTTTCCATACAGCCTGAAAAGCAGCTATGCTTCTTCTATGTTTCTTATTTCCCCCTCATTCCCCAAAAGCACCTGTAGGCCGCCGCAGTGTACGCCGGAATCACGGTCAGGAAAACGGCCAAATTCAAAGGCGTGAAATTATAAGTATTGGAGACCTCACCATATTCCAAAAGATAACGGCAGAGAAGTCCTGCCAGAGTGCCCAAAAAACTGAATGCCCACACTTTTTTCCAGCTGTTTTTTTCATAATAGAGGCTGAAATAGGCTAACCCCATCATTCCATAACTGACAAGGATCATATATGCCTTTGAAATATCGTCAGAAAATTCCCGCACCACCACAGGAAAAGAAAAACAGCTTTCAAAAGCCTGGAAAAACAGGATAAAAGAGAGAAGGGCGCGGGGATGGGATAAAAGAAATTCCCTTCCTGTCTTCCCCTGCTTTTTTAAATTCCGGGCAAATGCTGCCCCTATCCCAAATAGGATCACCAAAGTCAGTGCATAAATGATAAAAAGCAGCATCCGTTTACTCTCTCCCCCTCTTTATACGCCCTCGCCGTAAAAAGCAGCTCCGATCACACCAGCCTTATTCCCCAGCCCTGCTCCCCGGATCGTTGTGGTTCTCTCTGACTCCCTGGAATAGATAAGCGGCTTTACCGCCTTTCTCAGCGGTTCTAAAAGCTGTTCCCCTGCTTCACTCAGTCCCCCTCCAATACAAAGGATCTCAGGCTGAAGCATATTGATCACATTGACCGTTCCCTCTGTCAGATAACCGATCAGGCGGTTCCATGCACATACAGCCGCCTCATCCCCCTCTTTTGCTGCCTGGGCGATCATTTTTCCGTTCAGCCTTTGAATATCATGGCCTGTCATCTGCCACAGGCATGAATCCCTGCAGCGCTCCATTTCCCTTCTCCCGTCGGAAACCAAAGCGGAGGCAGATGCATACGCCTCAAGACATCCTCTCCTTCCGCAGGTACAGGGCCGCCCATTTTTCTCAATAACCATGTGCCCAAACT
>CABQJX010000057.1 GCA_902464595.1 uncultured Lachnoclostridium sp.
TACACCTTACCTGCCGGGAAGGATATGATGTGATCATGGAGGCCCGCCGCAGGGGACAGAAGGTTTATGCAGAGACATGTCCCCAGTACCTTCTCATGGATGACAGCCTGTATCAGCTTCCCGGAATGGAGGGAGCGAAATATGTGTGTGCGCCGCCTTTGAGAAAGAAGGAGGATCAGGAATGCCTGTGGAAAGCCCTGGCTGACGGAACGGTTCAGACAGTTTCCACAGATCACTGCAGCTTTACTACCAGCCAGAAAGACCTGGGAAAAGATGATTTCACTAAGATACCAGGCGGTATGCCGGGGGTAGAGACCAGGGGAGTGCTCCTTTACACCTACGGTGTGGATAAGGGACGTATTTCTAAGGAAACCATGTGCCGTGTCCTTTCTGAGAATCCTGCAAAGCTTTATGGAATGTATCCGAAAAAGGGAGTGATCGCTCCGGGAAGCGATGGGGATATTGTGGTTTTGAGACCTGGCGTGAGGGACGTGATCGCAGCAAAGGATCAGATCCAGAACGTGGATTATGCGCCCTTTGAAGGTAAGGAGCTGACTGCCCGCATCGAGAGTGTTTTCCTTCGGGGGATCCAGGCTGTGAAGGATGGGAAGGTAGTAGCAGAGAAGGCCGGACAGTTTGTAAAGCGGGGGAAATATGACCTGTAACCAGCTTCTGACCTGCTTGCAATTTTGCAGCTTTACGTGGTAAAATACTTTTATCCGGTCAATAAGCCGGAAGGAGGTATGAGCAATGGACAAGAAAAATCAGATAACGGTTATTTATTTTAGTCCTACAGGAGGGACCAGAAAAGCATGTCTCAATCTGGCCTGGTCTATGGGAAATAAGGTAAGAGATATGGATCTGTGCGGCGTGGAGGAAGAGATTTCCTTTGGGCCGGAGGATACGGTGATTGTAGGTATGCCGGTATTCGGAGGAAGGATACCAGCTTTTGGAAGGGAAAAACTGTCTCTTTTGAAGGGAAAAGGGGCGGCAGCTGTGGCTGTGGCTGTTTACGGCAACAGAGCTTTTGAGGATGCCCTTTTGGAGCTTTCTGACTGCCTGAAGGAGCAGGGATTTGTAACAGCAGCAGGCGCTGCCTTGCTGGCAGAGCATTCTATGGCCAGAAGCGTAGCGGCTGGGCGGCCTGACAGCCAGGATGAGAAGGAGACAAGGCAGTTTGGAAAACGGATCTTAGAAAAGCTGTCCTCAGATGAGGTTTTGGAGGCAGAGCTTCCTGGAAACCGTCCCTACAGGGATTGGAAGCCTATGCCTGTAACCCCTTTGACAAACGGATCCTGTATTTCCTGCGGCCTTTGCGCTGCACGATGTCCGGTAAAAGCGATACCGGTGAATGATCCCGCTTCCACGGATGCAGACAAATGTATTTTGTGTATGCGCTGCATTTCTGTCTGTCCGGTCCATGCCCGCAGCCTTCCGGAGCAGGCAGCAGCCATGCTGGAGCAGAAGCTGGCTCCAGTGAGGGAAATCCGGCGGGATAACGAATTGTTTTTATAACCGGCCTTTCAGGAGGCCGGGGAGTACTTTTTACCCCCTGCCGCCCGCTGAGACAGAATGGGAGATAAAGAATGAAGATGAAGAAAACATTAAAAGAGATCGTGGTGGAGGGGATTTACCGGGAGATTGAGGAGGGCGTGTATAAGCCAAATGATATTATCCATGAGGGTGAGATCATGGAGAAATATGATATGAGCAAGTCGCCGGTCCGGGAAGCTTTGATCGAACTGTGCAAGGATAATGTGCTGAAAAATATACCGCGGGTGGGATACCAGGTGGTTTCTGTCACCCTCCAGGAGATTTTGGATCTTTTGGAGTTCCGCATTGATGTAGAGACTGCAAATTTAAGAAGGCTGGCTTCGCGCATCACAAAGGAGCAGCTGGAGGAATTGAAGCAGCTGGACACCATTGCAGGCGATAACCCGGAACGGATGGTAGCAGTCCATTGGAACAGGAATACAGAGTTTCATATGAAATTATGTGAAATGGGAGGAAACGGGTATATCTGCCGGGAAATATCCGCAGCCTTACTGCGTTCCTGCCAGTACATATCCCAGTATTTTCAGACAGCATGGAAGAAAAATGCGGAGTCCAACAGTTACTATCACCGCGCCGTGATCGCGGCTCTGGAGGCAGGGGATGCTGAGATGGCAGTGGAGATGCTGAGGAAGGATATTGGGAATGTGAGAGTGCAGATACAGGAAAACTATTTTTTTTAAGCAGTGCTTCGATGATTCATAATGGGAAACCGCATATGTAAAATGGAGATTCATGACAGAATACCTGAAAAAGAGCAGAAGACAGGAGTGAAACTGTGCTTCTGTTCTTTTTTAGATGTTTTTATTATATGAAAAGGATAAAATTGATAAAAAATATACAATTATACAAAAATAATTAGTAGAAATAAATAAAAATTGATAAAAAATATTTGACATATTATACATTAAATGATATAATTTTATATAGAAATATTACTAATAATATTAGCTGTATGATTAATGGAGGAAAATAAAATGACCAAGAAGGAACGCGTAATAGCAGCAATTAAGGGTGAGGCCGTGGATAAGGTTCCCAGTAGTTTCTCCCTTCATTTTCCAAAGGATGTGGCTTTTGGTGATGCAGCAGTAGAAGCTCATCTGAAGTTTTTTGAGGAATCGGATACAGACATTCTCAAGATCATGAATGAGAATCTGGTTCCTTATATGGGTGAGATCAATCAAGGTTCCGATTATCATATGGTAAGGAAAATGACCATGGAAGATGATTTCATGAAGGATCAGACGGAGCTGGTAAAGAAAATTTTAGCCAGATGTGATAAGGATGCGTTCACCCTGGGAACTCTCCATGGGATTACGGCATCTTCAATCCATCCTTTAGAAAAAATGGATCCAAACTATACATATGATGAGGTAAGAGAAAAGCTTTGCCGTCTTCTTCATGAGGACAAGGATACCGTTTTGGCAGGAATGCAGCGGATTGCAAATGTCATGTGCGATCTGGCCAGAACCTACATCGAGCTGGGGGTAGACGGTGTTTATTATGCAGCTTTAGGCGGCGAGACAAGATTCTTTACAGACGAGGAATTTGAGCAGTGGATCAAGCCCTTTGACCTGCAGATCATGAAGGCGATCAAGGATGCAGGCGGATACTGCTTCTTACATATCTGTAAGGATGGTTTGAATATGGACCGCTATAAGGATTACGGCCCCTATGCAGATGTAGTGAACTGGGGAGTTTACGAGGCTCCATTCAGCCTGGAAGAAGGAAGGAAGATGTTTGCTGGAAAGACCATTATGGGAGGCCTGCCTAACCGCCACGGCGTTCTGGTGGATGGGCCAGCGGAGGCAGTGAAGGAGGAGACCAGAAAGGTGATCCGTGAGTTTGGAAAAACCGGTTTTATCCTTGGGGCAGACTGCACTCTGGCTACAGAGCAGGATATGAGCCTTCTGCGGGCAGCTGTGGAGGCCGCAAGGGAATAAACAGGCAAATGAACTTTTGAGGCGGGGAATCAATAAATATGGGGAAGAAAAACCTGTGTGAAGACAGGGGTTTATAAAAGGAGGAGGCAACATGAAAAAAAGGGTATTGGCATTGACGTTAGCTGTATCTATGGCTGCTGGATCTTTAGCAGGCTGCGGCGGCGGAAAGACAGCAGAAACGGAAGCTCCAAAGGCAGAGGCTTCCCAGGCCGGCGAGGCGGGAGCGGAAGACAAGAAGGAAGCGGAGGCAGAAGGGGAAAAGACGGTTTATCCAGCTGGAACCCTGGTTGTTTATGCTATGGGAAATCCACAGTATAGGCAGCAGTGGTTTGAGACATGGCTAGAGAATCACAGGGATATTGCCCCGGAAGTTAAAATTGAGTTTGTTCAGACAGAAGGAACTGCTGATATTCGCGAAAAAATCACCATGACAGCTCTTTCGGGAGCAACCGAAGATCTTCCAGATGCTGCAATGCTTGATCCGGTTACCATTATGGATCTGGCCGGAGCAGGACTTTTAAAGGATGAGACGGAGTATCTTACCCCGCTTTTGGACAAGATGGTAGACGGAGCAACTACCGATGCCACAGTTAATGGAAAGATTTATGCTTTGCCGGATTCTGTGAGGCCTCAGGTATTGTTCTACAATCAGGAAATCTTTGAAAAGTATGGCGTGGATCCGGAGCAGATGAAGACCATGGACGGCTACATTGAAGCTGGACGTCAATTGAAGGAAAAAAGCAACGGGGAGGTTTATCTCTCTTACATTGATCCTACCAGCAAGACCTGGAGATACTGGGGCCGCAGAGGGCTTATGCCATCAGCGGGAGCCAGGATCTGGGACGAAAATGGAGAAGTGGTAATCGGAAGCGATGAGGGAACCAAGAAAGCTATGGGAGCGTTGGATACCATGAACAGCGAAGGGCTGCTGTTAAAGACAACCATTATGGAACCAGCCCTCTACGATGCGATCAATAAGCAGCAGGTGGCTACGTTCTGTATCGGAGCATTCTGGGATGAATTTATGAGAAAGAACTGTGACGCCACCAAGGGACAGTGGAGAGTCATGTCTGCACCGGAATTTGAAGGGGTAGACAAAGCAGGCGCTCCTGTATCCCAGTATATGGCGATTGTAGAAAAGGGAGATAATCCTTATTCTGAACTGTTCCGCCAGATGTGGTACGATTTCACTTTTGATGCCGAGGCTAAGGAAGTATGGGTAAATTCTATGGAGGAACAAAATGCTCCTTACTCAAACCCTGTCTCCAAAGAAATGCTAGAGGATCCATTCTGGAAAGAGCCGTCTGATTTCTATGGAGGACAGTCTTTCCGTGAGATGGAAGGAAAGTGCCTGGAGAATGGAGCATCTAATCTGGTAGTAACACCTCAGGATGCAGAAGCAGATGAAATTATTTCAGCAGAACTGGAAAAATATGTAGCTGGTAATCAGACCATGGACGAGGCGATTGCCAACATGGACCAGAATTTAAAGGCCAAGATTGGAAAGGCTGAGATCAGTCAGTAACAGGCCCAGAATGAAAAGGGGGCTGCCGTGCAGAAAATGTGAAATGGCCGGCGGCCTCCTTTTCGCATAATATGACCGAAAGGAGAAGGAAAAAGATGATGAAGGCAATTAAAAAATACAAGGCTCCTTATCTGTTTATTCTGCCCTTTTTTATCCTGTTTTTTGTGTTCCAGCTGGTTCCGACCATATGGACATTTTATATCAGCCTGACAAACTGGAAGGGGATTGGCACTCCTGAGTTTTGTGGGTTTGATAATTACCATAAAATGGTGATCGACGATATGTTTTGGGAATCCTTGGGTAATACCGTTGTTTACTGGATCACAGGACTTGTATTTATCACATGCTGTGCCCTTCTCATTGCGTGTCTGCTTAACAGCCGATACCTAAAGAGCAGGGGAGCGAGAGCATTTTTTAAGACTGCTACCTTTTTGCCGAATGTATGTGCGGCTATTGCAATGGGTCTTATTTTCCGTATGCTGTTTGACGAAAATGTAGGATTGGTCAATGAGATGAGTACTGCTTTAGGGGGCAGCAGGGTTCCGTGGCTTACAAGCACTACTTTTTCCAAAATCCCTGTCATCATATTAAACGTGTGGAGATATACTCCCTGGTTTACGATGATCATTTTATCGGGACTTCTCAATATTTCAAAGGATTATTATGAAGCAGCTACTGTGGATGGCGCTAACGCTTGGCAGCAGTTTTGGTTTATTACAATCCCATCCTTAAAAAATATTCTGTTTTTCTGCTCCATTACGCTGACTGTGGATATGTGGAAGCTGTTTAATGAGTCTTATATTCTTCCGGGACCAGGTACTTCCAATTCATCTTTATTCCAATACATGTATGAATCCGGTTTCAATGTATTTAATATGGGATACGCTTCGGCCATCGGAGTGGTTCTGATTGTAATTCTGGTCATTATATCCATCATACAGTTTGTAGCGAGACATAGGCAGGGAGAAATATAGAAGGAGGAAGTGCAAATGAGCAGAAAGAAACATATGTGGACATGGCTGGTGTATGCTGTTTTGATTTTTATAACTGCAATCTGCCTGTTCCCTATTTTGTGGATGTGCCTTATCTCCATTAAGAGTACAGGGGAGAGCATTACTGGATTTAATTCTCTGGTGGTTTCCCAGCCGACATTGGGGAATTTTAAACGGCTGTTTGAGATGATTCCTGTGGGACAGAATGCCTTCAACAGCGTATTTACCACGGTTATGGGGACGGTGACTTCTTTATTTTTCTGTGCTTTGGCAGGCTTTGCCTTTGCTAAATACCAGTTTCCGGGAAGGAAGTTTTTGTTTTACTTTGTGATCGCTACTATGCTGGTTCCTCCGGAAGTGGGGAGCGTTCCCCTTTTCATCATTATGAAAAAGGTGGGGCTGATCAACAGCCTGTGGTCTTTGGTGATTCCCCGGATTGCCACAGCTGTGGGGATTTTCTATATGAATCAGTATATAACGGATGTGCCAGATGAGCTGGTAGAGGCTGCAAGGATTGACGGCTGTACAGATTTTGGAATTTTCACAAAAATTATTCTTCCGGTTATCAAACCGGCTATGGCTTCCTGGGGAGCGGTTACTTTGATCGCCAGATGGAATGATTTTTTCTGGCCTTTGCTTTATCTGAGAAAACAGGCTAAATATACATTAATGGTTACAATTTCTCTCTTACCTGTCAGTGAGGGCCTTTCTACTCCCTGGCCTGTTATTCTGGCAGGAACCACATTAGTGATCATTCCTATCATTATCCTTTATCTGATTTTGGAGAAATTCCAGAAAGCGGGAGCGATGGAAGGAGCAGTAAAAGGGTAATTTTGCACAAAAAAGCGAACATAATTTGTCATAATTGGTAGTTGAATAAAATCTAAAAAAATAATAAAATAATAGAATACTATATTAAACGTGAATAAAACCTACATATTTATGCAGGTTTTATTCACGTTGCGGAAAGCGGAGGAAAATGAAATGGAGATCGAGATAGACAAACAGTATATCATGTCTTCCATGGAAGAAATCATTAACACACCAAGTCCGGTTGGTTATTATGAAGAATGTGAGCCGCTCTTAGAGCGGTATTTTAGTGAGCTGGGACTGAAGCCAACTTACGACAACCGGCACACTGCTTATGTGACCCTGGAAGGTACAGACGACAGCAGAAAGGTGTGCATCGGCGCTCATGTAGATACCCTGGGCCTGGTTGTCCATCACATTGAGAAGGATGGCTCCATGAAGGTAAAGAATCTGGGCGGAAATAACATGCACAGCCTGGAGCATGAGAAGATGTACCTGATCACCTTAGACGGAAGAAAATATACAGGATATATGACCTGCGTATCCCACTCTGTCCATGTGTTCAATGATGCAAAGACACTGGAGCGGGATGAGGATACCATGCGTTTCCTCTTAGACGAGGAAGTGCACAGTGATGAGGATGTGAAGAAGCTGGGGATCCGTCACGGAGATGTGATCGCAGCAGAGCCTCATTTTGAATACTGTGAGAATGGCCGGATCCGCAGCCGTTTTATCGATGACAAGGCAGCCGTTGCAGCCGCTTTGGCAGCAATTAAATATTTAAAGGAAAATCACCTGACGCCAAAGTATACCACCGTATTCGCCTTCCCATATTATGAGGAGCTGGGATTCGGCGCTTCCTATATACCAGATGACATTGATGAGTATATCGGTTTGGATATTGGAGTGATCGGGCCGGAGCACAGCGGTACAGAGCGGACCGTATCCATCGTGGCCAAGGATGCAAAAGGCCCTTACGACAGGGCGCTGACAAAGAAGCTGGTACGTCTGGCTGAGAAGATCGGCATTGATTATTCGGTAGAGGTATTTAACCGTTACAGTACCGACGCTATGGCTGGCTTTATCGGAGGAAATGATATTGCTGCCGCAGCCTTTGGAATGACTGTATACACCTCCCATGGTGTAGAGCGCACCTTTGATTCATCCGTATTCGATACAGCGAAACTTACAGTTGCTTATGCACTGGATTTATAAAAAATAGGGAGGTTTGTTATGAGACATTCAGCAAAACGTACTTTAGCTGTTGTTTTATCAGCGGCAGCGGCACTTTCACTGACAGCATGCGGAGGCGGAAATAAGGCTGCAGAAGGCGGTTCAGGTTCTGCTGCACCGGCAGGAAGCCAGGCAGAGGGCTCCGCACAGGCAGGAGGAGACGTAGTCCGCATTGCATCAAAGGCAGATATTGCCACTATGGATCCCCAGAACCAGAATGACATTATTTCCGGCTTAGCCATCAGAAGCGTATATGAGACACTGGTGCGCCTGAATCCGGAGACAAATGAGTTTGAGCCATATCTGGCTGAGTCCTACGATTACGTAGAGGGCAGCGACAAGGATCTGGCATTTAAGCTTCATGAGGGCATCAAGTTCCACAACGGAGCAGATCTGACCGCAGAGGATGTAAAGTTCAGCCTGGACAGACAGAAAAGCTCTGGTTATGTAGGACATCTGGTTGAGCTGATCGACAGCGTAGAGGTAGTGGATGATTATAATTTCATTATTCATCTGAGCGAGCCGACTTCTACCATTATTTCTTCTTTATCTCACATGGGTTCCTCTATTATGGATAAGGAGACAACCGAGAAGATGGATGCTGAGGGCAAGAGCTTAGACGAGGCTCCTAACGGAACAGGCCCATTTGTATTTGATAAGTGGACACTGGGAAGTGAGTGGTCCTTAAAGAAAAATGAGAACTACTGGAACGATGATTTCAAGGCACAGTGCGACCAGATCATCAGCAAGGTGATCCCGGAGGAGACAGGAAGAACCGTTGCCCTTCAGACTGGGGAGATCGATGTGCTGTTCGATGTTCCAAAGGTAGACATTTCCAATATCGAGGCAGATCCAAACCTGGATCTTGTTACCTATGACTCCACCTCTCTGGATTTCATCGGATTAAACTGCAGCAAGGCTCCTTTTGATAACAAGGCGCTCCGCGAGGCTGTAGCTTACTGTATCAACCGTGACGATATTATCCAGGTTCAGTACATGGGACAGGCAATCCCCTGCTTTACCTGTATCGGACCTTCCGCTCTGGGCTACACCGATGACGTAGAGAAGCATGAGCGTGATATTGAGAAGGCAAAAGAGAAGCTGGCAGAGGCAGGTATGCCAAACGGCTTCAGCTTCACCATCTCTACCACCAGCACAGACCGTGCAAGAGCCTGTGAGGTTATCCAGGCAGCCTGCAAGGAGGCTGGAATCCAGGTTAATATTGAGATCCTGGAGAAGGCAGCATACAACGATAAGATCGGCAAGGGCGCTCATGAGGCAGCATATGCCGGCTGGATCGCCAATGCAGAGCCTGACAATACATACCGTCCTCTGTTCAGCAGCGCAACCATCGCAAAGGGAGGCTCCAACTCTGCATGCTTTAAGAGCGATGAGATCGATCAGCTGTTAGCTGAGGGTGCTTCCGCAACAGATGATGCCGTGAAGCTTGAAAAGTACCAGGAGATCGCAAAGGTTGTGTCCAGAGAGTGCGCCGTTGTTCCAGTCTGCTCCGAGAAAGGACAGATCGCAAAGGCAAAGAATGTAGATGGACTGATTCCGTCTTCCATCCGCTTACATGATCTGTTTGGCCTTCATCATGTAAAATAATCCTATTGCAAAATAGAATAGGAGGATAAAAATGCATAAATATATACTCAAACGACTGGCCATGATGATCCCTGTCATCCTGGGAGTTACCGTTATCATATTCCTGATCATGTCCCTTTCCCCAGGCGATCCGGCCAGGATGGCCCTGGGAGACATGGCTCCCCCTGAGGCCCTGGAGGCCTGGAGGGCGGAGCATGGATTAAACGATTATATTGTTGTGCGCTATTTTAAGTATATGGCCGGGCTTCTCCATGGAGATTTCGGAACCTCTTACTTAAACGGCAGAAGCATTGCAATGGAGATCCAGAGCCGTTTCCCCATCACCATCCGTCTGGCCGTGATCGGTATGATCACAGCCCTTGTGATCGCCATTCCTCTGGGAACGATTTCCGCGATCAAGCAGTATTCCGTGATCGACGGTTTTGCAACTGTTTTCGGTATGCTGGGAATCGCAATGCCTTCTTTCTGGGTCGCTCTTATGATGATCTTAATCTTCTCCCTTCGCCTGGGCTGGCTTCCTTCCAGCGGTATTGAAGGTTGGAAAAGCATGATCCTTCCGGCTCTGTCTATCGGATTTGGCTGCTGTGCAAACATCATGCGTACTACCCGTTCTTCCATGCTGGAGGTTATCCGTACCGACTATATCCGCACAGCTAAGGCAAAGGGCGTAAAAAAGAAAGATATTATCGGAAGACATGCTATGCGCAATGTTATGATCCCGGTTATCACAGTGGCAGGCTTACAGTTTGGAGCTATGATGGGTGGAGCAGTTATTGCGGAGACGGTGTTCTCCTGGCCCGGTATCGGAACCTACATGATCAGCAGCATCAAGGCAAAGGATACCCCGGCAGTTATGGGCTCTATCATTGTGTTCTGTGTGGCATTCAGCGTGATCAACCTGCTGGTTGACCTGATCTACGGACTGATCGACCCCAGAATCAAATCAAACTACAGTTAAACACATAAGGAGTGCGGGGCTCTCCTGCACTCCATGCTTCAGGAGAGTTTCATATGAGTTCAAGTAAAAATAAAGAGGTTCGTAAATACAAAAAGAAAAGCCTCTGGGGAGAGACCTGGTCGCGGTTAAAGCGCAGTAAGTTAGCTATGGCAGGACTGGCGCTCTTAGTTCTGCTCATTATTCTGGCCTGCTCTGCAGATCTGATCTACGACTATGAAACCCAGGTCATTGCGGCAGATTACGGAAACGCTTTAAAATGGCCCAGCGCAGCCCATTTTCTGGGAACGGACGAGATGGGGCGCGACGTGCTGGCAAGGCTGATCTATGGCTCCAGGATCTCGCTTCAGGTCTCCATCGCAGCTACGGTGACAGCGCTGGCGATCGGCGGTCTCTTAGGCGCTGTGGCAGGCTATTATGGAGGAAGGACCGATAATACGATCATGCGTATCATGGACGTATTTCTGGCGATCCCTAACCTGCTCCTTGCCATTGCAGTGGTAGCCTCCCTGGGCCCCAGCATGTTAAACCTCATGTTAGCGATTGCCATTGCAGATATTCCTAAATTTGCCAGAATTGTGCGTGCTGCCGTTCTGGGAGTAAAGGATCAGGAGTTTGTGGAGGCTGCCAAAGCCTGCGGCGCTCCTAATTTACGGATCATTATGAGGGAGATCATTCCCAACTGCCTTGCTCCTATTATCGTGCAGGGCTCTATCACCATCGCGGCTTCCATTCTCGTTATCGCTTCTATGAGCTTCATCGGCCTGGGAGTTACGCCTCCTACACCGGAGTGGGGCTCCATGCTGGCAGGAGGAAGAACCTATATCAGGGATTACAACTATCTGACCGTATTCCCGGGAGTGGCCATCGCCCTTACATCCCTGTCCATCAACCTGTTAGGCGACGGACTGAGAGACGCGCTGGATCCTAAATTAAAACGATAGTCATTGCAGCATTGTGATGATCGGAGAAAAAGAATGAATAACGAAGATACTGTTTTAAAAATAGAAAACCTGGAGGTTACCTACGAGACCGAGGAGGGTACGGTGAGAGCCGTCAATGGGATCGACATTGATCTGAAGAAGGGTACTACCCTGGGGCTGGTAGGAGAGACCGGTGCAGGAAAGACAACAACTGCTCTTTCCATTCTCCGCCTTGTTCCGGATCCGCCGGGCGTGATCAAGAACGGCAAGATTGAGCTGGAAGGAAAAAATATTTTTGATTACAAGGAAAAGGACATGGAGCTGATCCGTGGAAATACCGTTTCCATGATCTTCCAGGATCCCATGACATCCCTAAACCCTGTTTTGACTGTTGGGGAACAGATTGCCGAGGTGATCAAGGTCCATCAGGATATAAGCAAGGCCCAGGCATATGAGAAAGCCAAGGAGATGCTGGAGCTGGTAGGAATCGCGGGAGAGCGTGCCGGGGATTATCCCCATCAGTTTTCCGGAGGAATGAAGCAGAGGGTGATCATTGCCATCGCTCTTGCCTGCAATCCAAAAGTACTGATCGCTGACGAGCCCACGACTGCTCTGGACGTGACCATCCAGGCACAGGTTTTGGAGCTGATGAAGCAGCTTCGGGAAAAATACCAGACCTCCATGATCCTGATCACCCATGATCTGGGCGTGGTGGCTGAGATCTGTGACGAAGTGTCCATCATGTATGCAGGAAGCATCGTGGAGCACGGTACCCTGGAGGATATTTTTGACCATTTTGCCCACCCTTACACCAAGGGGCTCTTTGAATCCCTGCCGGATATTGAAAAGAGGGGCGAGCCATTAAAGCCCATTCCGGGACTGGTTCCGGATCCATCGGACCTGCCCTCCGGATGCCCATTCCATCCGCGGTGCAAATATGCTACCGAGGCATGCAGCAAGGGATTCCCCAAGAGAACATGGCTCAATGACACACACTACGTATCATGTCTGGCCTATGAGGAAACAGGCGATGTGAAGTTAGACTGGGAGGCAGACCATGAGTGATACCATACTGGAAGTAAAAGACCTTAAAAAGTATTTTAAGACCAAAAGCGGAACCCTCCATGCGGTGGACGGCCTTAATTTTAAGATCGAGCGGGGCAGGACACTGGGCATGGTAGGCGAGTCAGGATGCGGAAAATCCACCTGCGGCCGTACCATTTTAAGGCTCCATGAGCCAACCTCAGGAGAGATCCTTTTTGAGGGAAAAGATCTCTTAAAATTAAACAAGGCGCAGATGCGGGATATGCGCAAAGAGATGCAGCTGATCTTCCAGGATCCTTTTGCCTCTCTGAATCCCAGGAGAACCGTAAGCGAGATCATTGCAGATCCCTTAAAGCTCCATAAGATCTATAAGTCTCAGACAGAATTAAACGATAAGGTTCTGGAACTGATGGAGGTTGTGGGACTGGCTGAGCGTCTGATCAACTCCTATCCTCACGAGTTAGACGGAGGAAGAAGACAGAGGATCGGAATTGCCAGGGCATTGGCGCTGAATCCTAAGTTTATTGTCTGTGACGAGCCTGTATCTGCCCTGGATGTTTCCATTCAGGCCCAGATCCTGAATCTGTTAAAGCAGCTTCAGCATGACCGTCAGCTGACTTATATTTTCATTACCCATGATTTGTCGGTAGTGAACTATTTCGCAGATGATATTCTTGTTATGTATATGGGAACGATGGTTGAAAAGACTTCTTCTGAGAAGCTTTTTGAAAAGCCGCTCCATCCCTATACCCAGGCTCTTTTGTCTGCGATCCCGGTTCCAAGCATCCATAACCGCAAGGAAAGGATCCTGTTAAAGGGAGAGATCACCTCCCCGATCGATCCAAAACCGGGCTGCCGTTTTGCTCCCCGCTGTCCTTACGCAAAGCCGGAATGCTTTGAGCGTTCGCCGGAGTACAAGGAAGTGGAGCCAGAGCATTTTGTGGCCTGCCATTTATTCTAAGCAAGCTTGCATAACGGTGAAAATCTGCTATAATAGATAGCAGGTATAAATGAAATAGAGCAGTTTGGAGCTTTTTGCATGAAAATTGAAAAGCCGGTGCAGAACCAGGAGAGGGCCGTCAGGTTTCTTCCGGTCCTGATGCCGGCTTTTTCTGTTTTTTTTAAAATCAGGTGCTGTGAATAGGAAGCCTGCTTCGAGATTCCGGCGCCTTATTTTCAAATTGCGATATTCTTAACAAGGAATAACCAGGAAGCAGCTTTATAAGCATCGGCCACTCAGCACCATAAACATGGGATTTATGGGAAAAGGGCTGCAAAACATAAGAGCAAAAGACGTGCAAAACCACATGTAGGGGGAATGGATATGGATCAGGATCATCTTCACTATGGCTTATCTCTGAAATTGTATTTTAATACCAAGGCTTTTGGGCCGGGAATGGCAGCCCTTCTTGAGGGTATTGAAAAAACAGGCTCCCTTCAGGGAGCAGCCCAGGAAATGCATATGGCCTACAGTAAGGCATGGAAAATGCTGAAGGAATCAGAGCGGGAATGGGGCTTTGCCCTGACAGAACGGGAGACAGGAGGGAGAGACGGGGGAGGCTCCACCCTGACGCCTCAGGCAAACGTTCTTTTGGAGGCGTACAGCCGGTTTATGGCGGAAGCCAGGACACAGCTGGATCAGCTTTTTAAGGCCCATTTTCCGGATTCATGGGTGGAAGAACTGCGGGTGAGTTCTTTAGAAAAAGAAGATAAAGAGGGAAGGAGTTAGAGAGATGACAGAACGTAAGAAGCAGCTGGTAATTGTGAGAGGAGGGGGAGATCTTGCCACAGGAACGATCCATAAGCTCCATCGCTGCGGTTATCCTGTCCTGGTGCTGGAATCTGCCTTCCCGTCTGCGATCCGCCGGCAGGTTGCCTTTTCCGAAGCAGTTTATGATGGAATTTCCAAGGTAGAGGGAGTGACCTGCGTCAGGGCAGACCGTTATGAGGAAGCTTTGAAGGTGCTGGAAGAAGGCAATGTGCCTATGATGGTAGATGAGACTTGTGAGATTTTAAGGCAGGTAAGGCCCTGGGCTTTGGTTGACGGGATCTTAGCTAAGCGAAACGCAGGAGGAACCCATCGGGGAATGGCGGATAAGACGGTGGCATTAGGGCCTGGCTTCACAGCGGGAGAGGACGTCGATCTGGTGATCGAGACGAAAAGAGGCCACAGGCTGGGAAGGATCATCGAGGAAGGCGCAGCTATTCCCAATACAGGAGTGCCTGGAATCATTGGCGGTTATGGCAAAGAACGGGTGATCCATGCTCCTGCACAGGGAACCTTTTACGGAAAAGTGAAGATCGGAGACATGGTGGATCAGGGGCAGACCATCGGGATCATTGTCACCGATGAAGGGGAGGTTCCTGTGAATGCCTCCCTTACCGGACTTTTGAGAGGGCTGATCCGTGACGGTTACCCGGTGACAGTGGGATTTAAGACTGCGGATATTGACCCAAGAAAAGAAGAATATGCCAACTGTTTCACCATTTCAGATAAGGCGCGCTGTATTGCCGGATCTGTGGTGGAGGCGCTACAGATGCTGGAGGTCCGTCAGGGGCGGTAATGAGGACAGGATTTCCGTTAAGGCAGTGCCGCTGCTGGTGTGACAGCGGATCACCTGAGTGGACTGCCCAACCTCGTTCAGGGCGCAACGCACCATTTTGTGGGATACGGTGTTGGTGAAAAGGACAAGCAGATCCGGGCAGCCGATCTGCTTGTTCAGATTGGCGCTCATCTGAGTGAATACCTTTGCCTTGCAGTTATAATTTTTACAGATTTTTTTATATTGGCTTACCATTCGGTCATGGCCGCCGATGATAACAACGCTCATGGGAACTCCTTTCTGATCAAAAAAATAGTATTGAAAAATAAAGCCGGAAAAAATAAAACCGGAAAAAATAAAACGGAAAAAGGAAGGCTGAAAAAGGAATATTTGGAAAAGAATACCAACCATAGTTAGTTAAAACTAACTAGAATATGGTTTTAATAATACACTTCTTTTTTCCGTTTGTCTACCCTTTTATATGAGAAAAATGATCAATACTGCAACCGCTTGGCCATGGGGAGATTCAGGCAGGAAAATGGGTTGAAGGCTTGTATCAATAGGAACGCCGGATGAAGGATTCTAATTTTGATGCGGCAATACTCAGGGAACTTCCCCTTCTCTTTAGAAGGCAGATGTTCCGGGAGGGGATTGGCGGCTTGACGGAGAGTGTGACCAGATGTTCCCTGCTCTCCTTTTCCAGAAAGTCTGTGGGGACAAAACCAATGCCAAGATCGGACTTTACCATGGGGAGGATCTGGTCAGCGGTGGCAGCTTCCACATCCGGGGAAAAGGATATTCCCATTTCATGAAAAAAATCGGAAAAGAAAAGGTAAGAGCTGGTTGGCTCCCCGAGGCAGATGACAGGATATTTTATTAACTGCCCCCAGGTGATCGGTGTTTTTAGGGAAAGGGGGAAGGAAGCGCTGCATACAGGGACTTCCTGAATGCTCCGCAATATGCGGCTGTTTAACCCCTCATGATATGAAACGGGTTCTGTGATGACAGCAAGATCCGCCAGCCCTTTTTTAATGGAGCCGATTGCCTGGGGAGTTGACTGGCTCAGCACGCGGATGCGCACACCTGGATAAGAAGTGCGGAACTCTTTCAGAGCCGGGAGAAGGACGCAGTGAAGGGCAATTTCACTGGCGGCTACTGTGATGATCCCGGATTCCAGGCTTCTGTCCCTGGCGATCTCCTCCTCACCGCATAAAATATGCTCAAAGGCTGCGGAAATATGGGCATATAGCTTCTCACCCTCAGGGGTCAGCGCGATTCCGTGGCGCTGCCGGATGAACAGGGGGCATCCCAGCTCATCCTCTAATTTTTTCATGGTTCTGGTAACATTGGGCTGATTGCTGAACAAGGCGCTGGCCGCTCCCGTAAAGCTTTTATACTTTGCTGCATAATAAAAAACCCGATAATAGTCGTAACTGATGTTCATATTTTCCCCTCATATCAAAATGATATATCTAAAAGTCTAAAATAGTATTTTACATATATCTTTTTTCCGGATTATAATACAGCCGGATCAGAAACGCAACTAAAAACTCAAAGAAGAGAATGATAGGAGAGATGGGATTATGAATCGGGATTTAACAGTAGGGAAGCCGGAGGCCGTCCTTTGGAGGTTCTGCATGCCGCTGTTTGGGAGTATTATCTTTCAGCAGCTGTATAACATTGCCGACAGCCTGGTAGCAGGGAAATTCATTGGGGAAAATGCCCTTGCCGCCGTTGGGAACAGTTATGAGATCACGCTTATTTTTATTGCCTTTGCTTTCGGATGCAACATGGGATGCCCGTTTTCCGTCGTAGTACTAGGAAATTTCCGTCGTTTTCTTCTTGTCATTTT
>CABQJX010000058.1 GCA_902464595.1 uncultured Lachnoclostridium sp.
GAAAAACCTTGATTTTCCAGTGTTTTCAAAAGTATCGTTATCTAACGTCAGCTTTTGAGCGTCCTGCTTTTGAAGAAATGATGGAGGATATGAAACAAGGACGGATCGACTGCATTGTTGTAAAAGATTTGTCCCGCCTTGGACGAAACTATCTGGAGGCAGGTAATTATCTGGAACAGATTTTCCCATTTTTTAAGATTCGCTTTATCTCGATCACAGACGGTTATGATAGCTTCTCTCCTGACTTTACAGATGAAGCACTGATGATTCCTCTGAAAAATATCATTAACGAAGGATATGCGAAAGATATTTCCCTGAAAGTATCGTCCTCCATAGCGACAAGAAAGAAACAGGGGAAATTCATGGGGAAATATCCTCCCTACGGATACCTGAAAGATCCGGCAGATAAGAACCATCTGATCGTCGATCCGGAAACCTGTCCGGTTGTTCAGAGAATTTTCCGGCTGCGTTCAGAAGGGACTCCATTGGGAGCGATTGCCAAGCTTCTGAATGAGGAGCAGATTTCTTCTCCGACACGCTATCTTCTGGAAAAAGGAATTTCCAAAGAAAGCCGTTTTGCCGAGTCCTTTTGGGAGAGAAACATGATCCGGCGTATTTTAAAGAACCGGGTTTATCTGGGAATAATCGTGTACGGCAAAGAAGAAACTTCCTTCGCAAAAGGGATCAAACGGCATACCGTACCGGAGAAGGACTGGCAAGTGGCTCAGGGAAGCCATGAACCGATTATTGAAGAAGAACTGTTCTACAATGTCCAGGAACTGCTGGCACAAAGCAAACAGGAATTTTATGAAAAAACAGGGATCAATGATGATTATCAGCCGGAAAACCTGTTCCGTGGCATTATAAAATGTGCCGATTGCGGTCGGGCGATGAAAATGAGCAAGTTTGTGAGAACAACAAAGTCCGGCGAAAAAAGTTACAGTGCAGTCTATGAATGCGGACGGCATAAAAATCTATATGAATACTCCTGCCCTCAAAAAAGTATTCATAAGAAGGACTTAGATAAGTCTGTGGAAGAAGCAATCCGCTATCATATCCGGCTGTTTCTGGACACAGAACAGGTCATTGCAGAACTGAATAAGAAAGCAACGGTCAGACAGACAGCCGCCAATCATCAGGACATGATAAAGCGAAAACAGCGTAGAATCGCAAAGGTTGAGCAGATGTCCTGCGGCATTTATGAAGATTACCAGGATGGACTTCTGAATGAAACTGAATATCTGACCTTAAGAAAGAATTATTCAGAAGAAGTCCTTACACTGACAGAGGAAATCGAACATTTGTTACAGGAACAGGTTCTATATGAGGAAGATTTTCATGCTTCCGGTTCCTTGTCGGAAATTGTTTACCAGTACCGAGATTTCCCGGTTCTGAATCGTGAAATCATCGAGGCATTTATTGCCGAGGTTCAGGTACATACAGACAGCAGGCTGACGATCCGCTTCCGCTTTGAGGACGAATTTGAGAAGCTGCTGCAACTTGCAGAAATGCGAAAGGGGGCGTAACTTATGGAAAGCAAACCCTATGTTGTAGCACTTTACACTCGAATGTCCAAGGAAGATGATGATGTTGGGCTTTACGGAAACAAAGAAGAAAGCAACAGCATTACCAATCAGCGTATGCTTCTGTATGATTATCTCAAAACACATCCGGAATTTCATGGATATGAAGTGAAGGAGTTTTGTGATGACGGTTTCAGCGGTAAACGCATAGACAGACCGCAGTTCAATGAAATGCTGGATCTTGTGAGAAAGGGGAAAATTAACTGCATTATTGTGAAAGACTTTTCCCGCTTTTGCAGGGACTATATTGAAATCGGTAACTATCTGGAACAGCTCTTTCCGTTCCTGGGTATCCGTTTCATTGCAGTCACAGACAACTATGACAGTAAGGACAACGGAACTGAAACTGCCGGTCTGGAGGTGGTGTTTAAGAATTATATTGCCGACTTCTACAGCAGGGACACTTCCAGGAAGCTCCGCAGTACCCGCAGTGAGATGGCAAGGGAAGGGAAATTTGCCAGTGCCAATGCCCCTTACGGTTATCTGAAATCTCCAGAGGACAAGCATAAGCTGGTCGTGGATGAGGAAGCCGCTCCTGTGGTCAGAAAGATTTTTGAACTGAAACTTGCCGGTTTATCTGCCCTGAAAATCACAAAAATGCTGAATGAATCCGGCATTCCCTCTCCGGCACAGTATGCACTCCAGAAAAAAAGAGGAATGGATTGGAGAAGAAAAAACAGTATTTCCGGCTGGGACTCCGCAAAAGTGATTGGCATTCTGAAGGATGAACGCTATGCCGGAAACATGATTTCTCTCAAACGGACGCTGAAAGGAATTTACGGTAAGGACACACCGGTTGAGAAAGAAAACTGGATCAGGGTTGAGAATACCCATGAAGGGATTGTATCTTACGAAGATTTTCTCAGGGTACAGGGAACCTTCAAGGTATATCAAAAGCACCAACCAAAGGAAATCGACCGGACGAATGCGTTTGAGTGTGCTCATTGTGGCAGGAAGCTGTCATACAGCAGAGATCGCAAGAAACTGATTTGCCGATATGGAGAAGTCAATCCCCAGGCGGTATGCAGCAATGCCGCCTACTCGGATGAAAAGCTGCGAGGGGCTGTCATGGCGGCTTTACAATGGCATTTTGAACAGTTCCTCCATTGGGAGGAGCTTCAAAAGACACAGCAGAAAAAAGAAGAAGCTGACTTTGACACCTCTCTGTATGAACGGTCGATCACAAACCTTGAGAAAAAGAAAACCCGCCTTTATGAGAAATACCGTGAAGGGGATCTTACAAGGGACGAGTATATGAAACAGCGAAGTGAAGCCAATGCGGCGGTTGAGGAACTGCAAAGCAAAGTCCGGGCGATTGAAGCAAAGCGGACGATGAAGAAAAATGGCAATGCAAGAGTAACCCTTTTATCTGAACTGATTCATCAGTATCAGGATGTTAAAACCTTTACCAAAGAACTGGAACGAATTTTTGTGGAACAGGTTCTGGTGTACGATGCCGAGCATATCAAAATCAAGTGGAAGTTTGATGATGTGTTTATGGCATTGCTGGGAAATGAGTAATCTTCCGACGGAGATTGCTCAGCCCACTATATTTTTTGTTCCTAACTTGACACCAGCAGATGTTACGCAGCGTCTTATAAGGAAACATCGACCGGCTCCTATTGCATGGTTCTGAGTTCGTGCTTATTCGATTAAGTCAAAACATACCGCTTTTAAACATGAAAACTTTTGAAAGTTTCGAAAGTGGCATCTTTAGAACGGAAAACTGTTACAGGTTGCAATCCTTTCCAGAAAAGCGTATAATCCAAATCTCATTCCCTAAAAGTGTGCATCTGCATAAAAATAGGGAATGGATATGGTGTGACGGATGGATGACCTTGGAAGTATTGTAGAGACAAGTGCGCCCATTTTTACGATTGAAATTCGAGCAATCGTAAAAATTTACGACCGAATTTGTGCGTGTATTCACATATCAATTCCACCAAAATAATTATAACAATCTTAACTCAAAACATTTCGTTTTAACTTTTCAAAAGTTAAAATGAAATATAAAGGTTAAATAGAGTATAGATTTGCTGTTATCGGGGTCTGCTTAATAGTCGGAACGGGCGAAAAAGAAAAAATGATTAAAAATAAATTGAAAAATCAATCGTAAATTTTTACGATTGATTTTTTGCACATTTATGCATATAATATAATCAATAAAGTTGGAAAGGATGCGATTATTATGCGTGAAACGAGAATATTAGAGTTCAAGGAAACGATTACAAATACCTTTTTAAAAACGGTCAGTGCCTTTTCAAATTACGATGGTGGAATAATACTTTTTGGAGTAGATGATGATGGAAATGTGAAGGGATTGCCGGATGTAAAGCAGGCGTGCCTGGATATTGAAAATAAAATCAATGACAGTATTTCGCCTCAACCGAACTATACACTTGAAATACAGAATAATGAGCAGACGATAAAACTTACTGTAACCAGTGGTCTTCAGAAGCCGTATTTGTATAAATCAAAAGCATACAAACGAAATGATACAGCGACGATAGAGGTAGATACTCTGGAATTTTCAAGACTTGTATTAGACGGGAAAAATATTAGATTTGAAGAATTGCCTTGTAAAGATCAGGATCTGTCTTTCGAAGTTCTACAGTGTAAGTTGAAAGAAAGTATTCAGATTGAAACGTTTAATCAGGATACATTGAGAACATTGAACTTGTATGACAATGTAAATGGTTTTAATAATGCAGCAGGGCTTTTGGCGGATAAAAATCATTTTCCGGGAATTGATATTGTTAAGTTCGGAGAAAACATCAGTATTATTCAAAAGAGAACAACTGTTGAAAATATATCCATTTTAGATGCGTATGAAAAGGCACTTGCTGTATACAGAGACTATTATCAGTATGAAGTAATACAGGGCGCTGACAGAAAGAAGATGGAGAAGATACCGGAAGCAGCCTTCAGAGAAGCAATTGCGAATGCTCTGATTCATAGGGTATGGGATGTGGATTCGCACATCAGAGTTTCCATGTTTGATGACAGGATAGAAGTTGTATCTCCGGGTGGATTGCCGTCCGGAATAACAGCAGAAGAATATTTGTCAGGTAAACTTTCTGTTTTAAGAAATAGAAATCTTGCTAATGTGTTTTATAGATTAGGATTTGTCGAGATATTTGGAACAGGAATTACAAGAATAAAACAACTGTATGCGGAAGGTCTGATGAAGCCGAACTTTGAAGTCTCAGAGAATGCTATAAAAATTGTGCTTCCTTTATTTGAAAAGAATGCTAATTTAACCGAAGACGAAAAAGTGATTTATAAACTCTTAAGCAAGACTATGTTAAAACCAATAAGTGAAATTGCACCATATATACCTTTTGGAAAATCAAAGACAACAAAGTTGTTGAAAGATATGGGAGAAAAAGGTGTGATTGCAATTGAAGGAAAAGGCCGAGGTACGAAATATATAATTAAGTAATTGAATTGTGAAGGAAAACATACATGAGACACGATCTAAAAGAATGCGGAAAGCGTATCCAGCAACTTCGCAAAGAACGAGAACTTACACAGGAACAGCTCGCTGAGAAGTTAAATGTCAGTCAGAATACAATCGCTAAGATTGAATCTGGGCTGCGCAGACCATTTATTGATTTTCTGCTTGAAATTTCGGAGTTTTTCAATGTATCAACAAATTATCTTGTGTTCGGTGTTCATGCTGAAGCTGTTGAGGATAAAAAATTAAAAAAAGATCTTGTTGAAGCAATTGAAAAGATAGATCAAACGATTGAAAAATTGTTGGAGAAGAAGGAAGAGCTCCTACAGATGAAAAAAGATTTATAATATCAATATCAAAATTACCGTAGTGTGAATATAAAAATACTGCGGTATTTTTATGTCTATGGACTCAGAGGGCGCATGACCTGGCGACTTCTATACCGGTTATTCCATTCCGGTATGTGCGTTCTCCGAAGGTAAATGCTCCTGTGTCTGAACACATTCACATATTGCGGAATTGCATTCCGGACAAGAGTAAACTCTTGCGGCTGACCGTATTGAAAAGGCAATTAGAGAAAACAATGCAAAGCTCATGGTTATCGATCCTTTACAGGCATTTCTTGGAGCAAATGTAGAATATGAACAGAGCCAACGAAGTAAGACCGATTTTTCGCAAGCTGGCAGACATTGCTCAATCCACAGGCTGTGCCATTGTAATGATTGGTCATTTGAATAAGGCATCGGGAACCCAAAGCACCTATCGTGATCTTGGTTCTATCGATATTGCTGCAGTGGTTAGAAGTATTCTCTTTGTTGGTAAAGTGAAGAATGACCCAACTACACGAGTGATTGTTCATGAAAAAAGTTCTCTTGCACCGCCTGGACAGGCATTGGCTTTTTCTCTGGGTGACCAGAAAGGTTTCCGTTGGATTGGCGCTTATGATATTTCTGCAGAAGATTTGCTTGCCGGCGGCGAGGGAACGAGAACGGAGCTGAAGCAGTAACAGGCAGTAAAGTTGATTTATGAATTTCTCTCTGATGGCAGAGAAGTATCGGTGGCAGAAATCAATAAAGAGGCCATGGAGCGAGGTATATCTGAAAGGACAGTTCGTTTGGCGAGAAATTCCATGAAAGATAAATTGAAAAACGAAAGACGAAAGACGAGGCAAAGACTGGTGGATCTGGCTGAAACGGCAGGACGAAATGGCAAACAGCCTATAGTCAAAAATGTTTGCCGCTTTGCCACTTCATTGTTCAAATACAGGAGGTTTAAGAATATGAAAGAAGTTCCTATCTGGGAAAAAACGAATTTAACCCTGGAAGAGGCGGCTGCTTATTCCGGAATCGGTATCAATAAGTTAAGAGAAAACAGCTGGATAAATTCACCGAGCAGTGTTATTCCATTTAACCGCAAATAATATCTGAAGAATCTCATAGAAAAGCGAGTCTCGATATGATAAAATAGGAGTGCGGCGAAGATAGCGAGTACGCCATTCCAGCTCAAAAATGTTGTTTTTTCGCTGTCGTGGGCACTCACATAAAATCTGCAGTGCATCGATTTGCCCACAAGCGGTCAATCGCTGTCCGACAGATTTTGCGTTCGTTGCATGTACGTCATATCGGGGCTCTTTTCACAAGGAAAGGAGTTTTAAATATGTCTGACAAAAGAAGAGATAACAAGGGACGTATTTTACGTACAGGAGAGAGCCAAAGAAAGAACGGAATGTATGAATTCCGTTACACAGCTGCCAATAAAAAGCGTCGTTCTATTTACGATATGGATTTGATGAAGCTTCGCAAGAAAGAAGATGAAATCAAAATTCTTCTGGGAACCGGTATGAGAATCAGCGAGTTTTGCGGATTGACAATTTCAGACCTTGACTTTGACCGCAGAAGAATTCGTGTGGATCATCCGCTGGTAAGGACCAGAGATGGAAAAAGCTATATTGAGAAAACAAAAACAGAGTGCGGCTGCCGCTACATTCCCATGAGTGATGAAGTCTATGAGAGCTTCTACAACATTCTTTCCAACCGAAAGAAGCAGAAAAAAGAGGTTATGATAGATGGCTATGCAGGATTTATCCTGCTGGACAAGAACGGCAATCCAAAGGTTGCTATGCACATTCAGAAGGTAGTGCAGAGACTGTGTGAGAAGTACAATGAAGAAAATATCATTCTTCTTCCACGCATCACACCGCATGTATTCCGACACACATTTTGTACAAACATGGCTAATGCAGGCATGGACTTAAAGAGCCAGCAGTATCTGATGGGGCATTCCGATGCCAGCGTCACCTTGAATGTCTGCACCCACAACAGCTACGAGAAAGCCGAGGAATCAATGGCGCAGATTGTGTCTTTCAGTGGGAGACAGCCGGAGGAAAATAAGGTGAGAAGATTCGGATAGTTTTTAAGGTAAAAATAGGTCTTGGCGGGGCGAAAATCCCTGCCAAAGTACCCCATTTAGTACGTCAATAGCCTAAAAACTATGTAGAGGGGCGTAGATTTATAAATTTTCACCCTTAAAAAGTTGTACAGAATTTTTATAAATAGAGATAGAAACTGATAAAGAGGAAAAATTATATGATAAAAGTATTATTTGTTTGTTTGGGCAATATCTGCCGCTCCCCCATGGCTCTGTACTATTTTCGGCATCTGGTAAAAGAGCAGGGGCTTGAAGATGTGATCGAGGCAGATTCTGCAGCCACTTCCGCAGAGGAGATCGGCAATCCGGTTCATCACGGGACAAAAGCCAAATTAGATGCAGCTGGAATATCCTGCCGGGGGCATAAGGCAAAACAGATGAGACCATCGGATTACGGCCGGTTTGATTATCTGATCGGAATGGACAGCTGGAATATCCGTAATATGCAGCGTATAGCGGGAGGGGATCCCGAACATAAAATATATAAGCTGATGGAATTTACAGGTTCGTCGAAGGACGTGGCAGATCCGTGGTATACAGGAGATTTTGAGGAAACCTGGAGGGATGTAACAGAGGGTTGCAAAGCTTTTTTGGATCGTATAAAAAACCAGGCTTGAGTTTCCGCATTTTGCAGTTCTCCTTCCGATTCAGACATCCAGGCTCCGGTTTCCGGCTATAAGAGCGCACTAAGAGCCTGAAATGTTTCTAAAAACAGGAACAATATCAAAAACTCGCTTCGCTCAAACAAGTTTGATATTGTCCCTAACGAAACATTCCAGGCCCTAAGAGGCTCTAATAGCCTCCAAAGTCACCTGTCTATCTGAATCGGAAGCTTGCTCAGAAAATGCGGAAACTCAAGAAAACCAGGATATTTACATTTCTTTGTAAATCAAGTATACTGATAACCGAAGAAAATTCCTTTTATTTATGGTAAACTTGAGGATCTGTATTTTGCTGCAGAACTGCCAGGAATGTTTGGGTTATGGGTTTCATTCAGAGCTTATGGATGCAATGTTTGGGTGTAATCCGGGCATCCTGTGAGAGGAAGGCTGTAAAATACAGGGCTTCAAGAATGAAAAAGGAATTATAATAAAATCAGAGGAGGGCGCTCAGTGAATATCACAAAGGACATTTTGTATGTCGGCGTAAATGACCATCAGGTAGATTTGTTTGAAGGACAGTATAAAGTTCCCCATGGAATGTGTTACAATTCCTACGTTATACGGGATGAGAAGATTGCAGTGCTTGATACAGTAGATGGTAAATTTACCCATGAGTGGCTGGACAATGTGGAAAAGGCTTTGAACGGTGCGAAGCCGGATTATCTGATCGTTCAGCACATGGAACCGGATCATTCTGCTAATATCTGGAACTTCATGAAGGTATACCCGGATACCATGATTGTGGCTAATGCAAAAACATTTTGTATGATGGAAAATTTCTTCCGGTCTATGGAGCTTGAGGGAAAGAAGCTTGAGGTGAAAAATGGGGATACCCTGACTCTGGGAGCCCATGTACTTACCTTTGTATTTGCCCCCATGGTTCACTGGCCAGAGGTAATGGTGACCTATGACAGTACGGATAAGGTTCTGTTTTCCGCAGATGGATTCGGAAAATTTGGCGCGCTTGATGTCAATGAGGACTGGGATGATGAGGCCAGAAGGTATTATATCGGGATTGTGGGAAAATACGGAGCCCAGGTTCAGAATTTATTAAAGGCAGCCTCTTCTCTGGATATTCAGACGATCTGCCCTCTGCACGGTCCTGTTTTAAAGGAAAATCTGGGACATTATCTGGAAAAATATAATATCTGGTCTTCCTATGGCGTTGAGTCAGAGGGTGTTTTGGTGGCTTACACCTCTGTCTATGGAAATACAAAAAAGGCAGCGGAGCTTTTGGCAGCGAAGCTTCAGGAAAAGGGCTGTCCGAAGGTAGAGCTATGCGATCTGGCCAGGACGGATATGTCGAAGGCAGTAGCGGATGCATTCCGTTATGGAAAGCTGGTTTTGGCTACTACTACCTACAACGCAGAGCTGTTCCCATTTATGCGGGAATTTATTGAGCATTTGACTGAGCGCAATTATCAGAAGCGCACCATCGGCCTTATTGAAAATGGTTCCTGGGCGCCTTTGGCAGCAAAGGTGATGAAGGGAATGTTTGAGAAGAGCAAGGACATTACCTGGCTGAATACCTCTGTAAAGATCATGTCTTCCCTCAGCGAGGAGAATATGGAGCAGATTGAGGCAATGGCGGAAGAACTCAGCCGGGAATATATTGCCCAGTCCGCAGAGAAAGCCAATAAAAATGATATGACAGCTCTCTTTAAGATTGGCTATGGCCTTTATGTAGTTACCTCCAATGATGGGACAAAGGATAACGGCCTGATTGTTAATACGGTGACCCAGCTGACTGATAACCCGAACCGGGTGGCTGTGAACATTAATAAGGCTAACTATTCTCACCACGTGATCAAGAAGACCGGTGTGATGAATGTGAACTGTCTTTCTGTGGAAGCTCCTTTTTCTGTGTTCCAGAATTTTGGTTTCCAGAGCGGACGCCAGGCAGATAAGTTTGCAGGCTGGAATCCATACCGTTCTGACAATGGGTTGGTATTCCTTCCTAAATATATCAATGCATTTATGTCCTTAGAGGTGGAGCAGTATGTGGATCTGGATACCCACGGTATGTTTATCTGCCGTGTGACAGAGGCCAGGGTCATGAATGATAAGGAAACCATGACCTATACCTACTACCATAACCATGTAAAGCCGAAGCCTGAGACAGAGGGGAAGAAGGGCTTTGTCTGCAAGATATGCGGATATATCTATGAGGGAGATACCCTTCCAGACGATTATATCTGCCCTCTGTGCAAGCATGGAGCAGCGGATTTCGAGCCCATATAGGCGTACTGTGATTTTGAATCAGAGCTTCCGGTTTCCGGCTGTAAGAGCGCACCAAAGAGCCTTTGAAGGGCTCCAAAAGTTTTTCAAAGCCTTTCAAATTATTCAAAGCCGCCTGGCTATCCGAATCGAAGGTTTACTGAAACATGCGGAAACTCATGAGCAAATATAAGAGGAGAGTGTGGCAAAACGGGATTTTTATACTGGATATAGTGTGTCATATAATGACCAAAGTGCTATAACTGGTATGATTACTGCATTTTGCGGCACTCTCTTTTTCATTAAAAGAGGGAAAAGGAGAGAAGGATACAGGGAAAATGGAAATACTTCGGGCAGATGGGATAACGAAATCCTTTGGAGAGGAAAGGATACTGGAAAATATTGATATTTCTCTGAAAAAAGGGGAGCTGGTATCCCTTCTTGGGATCAGCGGCGGAGGAAAGACAACGCTTTTTAATGTGCTCGCGGGCTTGATGGAGCCGGATCAGGGACATGTATATTTGGAAGGAAAAGATATAACAGGGCAGTCCGGCTATATTAGCTACATGCTTCAAAAGGATCTTTTGCTTCCTTATAGGACCATTGAAGACAATGTGTGTCTTCCTCTTCTGGTAAAGGGAATGAAGAAAAAGGAAGCCAGAGAGCAGGCCGCGCCTTATTTTTTACAATTTGGACTGGAGGGAACTCAGAAAAAGTATCCGTCCCAGTTATCCGGAGGCATGAGACAGAGGGCGGCGCTGCTGCGGACCTATCTTTTTTCCGGAAGTGTGGCGCTGTTAGACGAACCTTTTTCTGCTTTGGATATGCTGACAAAGCAATCGGTTCATGAATGGTATCTGAAGGTGATGGAGGAGATCCAGCTCTCTACCTTGTTTATTACCCATGATATTGATGAAGCGATTACTCTGTCAGACCGGATTTATATTCTGACCGGCCGTCCCGGAAGGATTACAAAGGAAATTGTGATCACGGAGCCAAAGCCGAGGGATAGCCGGTTTGGACTCAGCGATTCCTTTTTGGAGTACAAGCGCTGTATTTTAGATCACTTAGAACAAAAACGGAAGGATAAAGGAATCCTGTGAAAGGATAAGAAAGGCCTGAGAAGGTTTGGATCGTCAAAAATATAAAAGAGAGTGCTGCAAAATGGGATTTTTATACGGGATATAGTATGCCATATGATGAGCGAATTACTATAATTGGTATAATTACCGCATTTTGCGCCACTCTCTTTTGTTTATCTGAGGGGTTGGTTTCAGCTACAGATCCAACTTTAAATCTCCCTCTTTGATCCAGCCTATTTTCCGAAGGATCTCACCGAAAATATAGGTCAGGACAGCGGGGAGAAGGAAGCAGACCAATAAAATCCCGATCCACATGTTCGTTCCCCCGCCCATGGCAGTGTAAATTCCAATCGGACCTACCAGACCGCATGTACCCATTCCCGATCCCGCAGGGATATTTTCCAGGCGGAAGACCATGGTGGCAATAGGGCCAGTGATCATGGAAGCCAGTGTTGGCGGAATCCAGATGCGCGGATTTAAAACAATATTTCCCATCTGGAGCATACTTGTACCCAATCCCTGGGCCATAAGCCCCCCAATCTTATTTTCCTTATAGCTCATAACTGCAAATCCGATCATCTGAGCACAGCATCCGGCAGTAGCAGCTCCTCCTGCCAGTCCGTCTAAGGAGAGGGCGATACAGATGGCAGCGCTGCTGATGGGAAGGGTGAGGGCAATGCCAATGAGGGCAGAGACCAGGATCCCCATGATAAAAGGCTGCATTTCTGTGGCAGTTTTTACCAGATTACCGAACCAATCCATGAATCCGGCAACACCGGGGCCTACAAACTGGGCGATCAGAACGCCGGAGATGATGGTGACTCCAGGAGTTATGATGATGTCAAGCCTTGTTTCCTTTGATACGATCTTACCAAGCTCTGCTGCCACAATGGTGGCTACCAGGGCTCCTACAGGGCCTCCGAGCGCATTTCCTGCAATACCCACAGTGGCGGCGGAAAAGAGTACTAGCTGAGGAGCTTTTAGAGCATGGGCAATGGCGATACCCAGGGCTGCTCCCGTAGCGCTTTTTGCATATTCGGCGATCACGTTGAAGATTTCAATGTGAAACTGTTGTCCAAGGGTTCCGAAAATCGTTCCGATGAGGAGGGAAGCAAAGAGGCCAAAGGCCATGGCTCCCAGGGCGTCGATGAGATACGTTTGAACCGTAATGTTGACATTTTTCCGTTTCAGAAATTCTTTGACACTGGTTTTTGACATGATGATTCTCCCTTTTATGGAGCTGGATTTTGAGTACCAGCTGTTTTGTAACACCAGAATGTACAGAGCAGGCCTGCCTATGTGCATCAGCATTAATGGTTGCGATTTTATCATATATTTATAAAAATGCAAGGTTTTTGCTATATTTTCCACAAAATCGTTAATTATTTAACAAAACAAAAAGAACGTGAAAATAAGGGGTGAATCCAGTATAATAATATCAAAGCAGTGTTCTGTGCTGCTGTTCCCATAGAAACCGATCGGCTCTGATTCTGAAAAAGAGTGGGAAGACAGATAAAAGGAACGCGCAGAAATGAAGAAAGATAAAAAATCACAGAAACGCAGACAGATAAAAAGAAAATCACAGAAACGCAGACAGAAAGGATGACAGGATTTTATGATAGAGCGTTTGCCGGGACTTTTTGAGGAGGAGCTTCACAGCGATCAAAAGAGCGTAAATAAAATCAAAATTTTTATCATAAAGGGAAAGCCGGGAGAACGGAGCCTTATGATCGATGCCGGTTTTCGGGATAAAAAATGCCTGGCGGTTATGGAGGATCATTTGAGGGAGTTGGGGATCCAGGAGGATGAGCTGGATATTTTTTTGACCCATAAGCATCATGATCACTGCGGCCTGGCCAGCGAATATGCTGCTAGGGGAGCCAGGCTGTTTATGAACCCCCAGGAGGATCGCCACTGTTATGATTGCCTGTATTATCATTACAGTCACGGACTGGACGAAGAACAGCCCCATGTGCTGACAAGTGCAGGGGTAACAAAGGAAAGGACTCCCCAAATATGGGATATGTTTATGGAGGTCAATCTCCGGGTGGCAGAGAAGAAGGGATGGGAATTTGAAATCCCAGGCTTTCCTTATACGCCGGTGGGGGCGGGACAAATTTTGACCTATGGGGATTATGAGTTGGAGACAGTGGCTTTAAAAGGCCATACCTTTGGACAGATGGGACTTTATGACAGAAAAAAAAGGGTTTTCTTCTGCGCAGATCAGGTCATTGACGGGATTGTTCCTATTGTGGCTACCAGTTATGGCGATGAACATCTTTTGCGGGGGTATTTTGACTCTTTGGAACAGCTTAAGCACCAATACAGCGATTGTCTTTTTCTTCCAGCCCACAATCAGCCAGTGCGTGATGGAAATAGGATCATTGACCGGATTGTATTTGCCTATCTGGATAAGACATATCTGATCAAGCATATCTTAGATCACAGCCACAGAAGGCTTACGGTAAAGGAGGTAGCTTGCCTGGCTTATGGAATTGACCGCGTGCCGGAGAACGAAAGTGAATTTATTAAGCTGAAGCTTGTAATAAGCAAGACATTCTCTTGTCTGGAATATTTGTATGATGAAGATTTTGTTGTCCGAACAGAGGAAAATGGAACTTATTATTGGGAGAAACCATAATAAAAGGGGTAACAGCCATGTGAAGATGGTGGCTGAACTGTAACTAAAAGGGTTCTATTGACATACAAACGAGGAAGTTATATAGTTGATTTAATAATAAAATGTGAAAAGATACGTACAAGTTGTCGGCAGAGAGCTGATCCTGTGGTGCGGATTTCTTGGGAAAAGGAGAAAGCAGGGGGGATTGCCTGAGATGGCAGTGGTAAAATACAAAGAGGTATATGACTGGATCCTGGAACACATACAGAAGGGGGAGTGGAAGGCGGGAACGCGGCTCCCTTCTGAGAATACTCTGAGCAGCCAGTTTGGCCTGAGCCGCCAGACAGTCCGCCACGCGGTGGATCTTCTGGAACAGCAGAAGATCGTTTCAAGGATACAGGGAAGCGGTACTTATGTGGGGCCAGGAAGAAAGGAAGGCAGGCAGAAGCGCTATGGAACGGTGGCTGTCATCAGCACCTATATGGACAGTTATATTTTTCCGGCTGTGCTGATGGGGATCGAGAAGAATCTGGCAAAAAAGGGATATGCCATGCAGATGGCCTTCACGGGGAATCAAGTGGGAAGGGAAAGGGAGATACTGATTCATCTTCTGACAAAGGATTCCATTGACGGACTGATCGTGGAACCGGCAAAGAGCGCCCTGCCCAACCCCAATCTGGATCTTTACCGGGCATTGGGGGAGCGGGGCATCCCTGTGCTGTTTTTTAACAGCCGTTATCCGGATCTGGATTTTCCATGTGTGTCCATGGATGACGAGCTGGCGGGAATGAGAGCGGTCCAATATCTGATCGGCAAGGGACACAGGAAGATCGGCGGGCTGTTTAAAAGTGATGACGGACAGGGGCATCTTCGGTATAAGGGGTTTCTGACAGGAATGTTGGAGGCGGGACTTGGGATCCGGGATCAAAGCATTATATGGCTGGATACGGAGGATTTAGATTGTCTGTACAAGTGGAAGGATTATCTCTTTGACCGCCTGAGAGAATCCACAGCTATGGTCTGTTACAACGATCAGGCAGCCTGGGCGCTGTATCGGCTCTGCGAGGAGAGAGGGATTTCCGTTCCAGGGGATCTGTCTTTGATCAGCATTGATAATTCCGAGCTGGCCCTTTTGCCGCCTATGGGATTAACCTCCTTTTCCCATCCGATGGAGGCACTGGGCGGCAAGGCGGCAGAGCATATGGCTGAGATGATCGAAAATCCTTGCTTTGACGGAAATTATCTTTTTGAGCCTCAGGTTGTGGAACGGGGATCTGTGGCAGAGATAGGATAAATATACAGGAAAATAAAAAGAGGGGGAAGCATCATGAAGTTTGATACAGAACAGATGAAGGAACAGGGCAGAGAGCAGATCAGGGAACAGATCCGTACAGGGCGGACATCCCTCGGAATTGAGCTGGGATCCACACGGATCAAGGCAGTGCTGATCGGGGAGGATCATAGGCCCATTGCCTCAGGAAGCCATGATTGGGAGAATCGGTATGTGGATCATATCTGGACTTATACACTGGAGGATATATGGACAGGGATCCAGGACTGTTATGCCAGGATGGCAAAAGAGGTTCAGGAACACTACGGTCTGGATCTGACTGTGGTCGGTTCTATGGGATTTTCTGCTATGATGCATGGTTATATGGCTTTTGACAAGCAGGGAAATCTGTTAGTCCCCTTCCGTACATGGAGAAATACCATTACCGGACAGGCGGCTGAAAAGCTGACAGAGGTATTTCATTATAATATTCCCCAGAGGTGGAGCATTGCCCATCTCTATCAGGCGATCCTGAATCAGGAGGAGCATGTAAAAAAGATCGATTATCTCATTACATTGGAGGGTTACGTCCATTGGAAGCTGACTGGCAGGCGTGTCCTTGGGATCGGAGATGTGGCAGGAATGTTCCCGGTTGACCCAGAAGCAAAGGATTTCGACCGGAAGCGCATGGAACAGTTTGATGCCCTGATAGAAGGGGAAAACCTTCCATGGAAGCTGCGGGACATTCTTCCAAAGGCCCTTACTGCCGGAGAGGATGCCGGTGTTCTTACAGAGGAAGGAGCCAGGCTTCTTGATCCATCAGGAAAGCTGAAGGCGGGTATCCCTATGTGTCCGCCGGAGGGAGACGCAGGGACAGGAATGGTGGCCACCAACAGTGTGGCAGTGCGCACGGGAAATGTGTCTGCCGGCACAAGCGTGTTCGCCATGGTAGTTCTGGAAAAGGCGCTGGAACAGGTATATCCGGAGATTGATCTTGTAACGACCCCAGCCGGGGATATGGTGGCAATGGTGCACTGCAATAACTGTACCTCCGATTTGAATGCGTGGGTGAATCTGTTTAAGGAATTTGCAGAAACCATGGGAATGAAGGTGGATATGGATCAGCTGTTTGGTGCTCTCTACCGCAAGGCGCTGGAGGGAGAACCGGACTGCGGCGGACTGCTTGCCTACAATTATTTTTCCGGTGAGCATATCACTCATTTTGAAGAAGGACGTCCTTTATTTGTACGCCGTCCGGACAGCCATTTTACCCTGGCAAACTTTATGAGAACTCATCTGTACACATCTTTGGGAGCATTAAAGACAGGTATGGATATTTTACTGAAAAAGGAACATGTAAAGATAGACAGCCTTCTGGGACACGGCGGCCTCTTTAAGACAGAGGGGGTAGGACAGCGGATCCTGGCAGGAGCTATGGGCGCGCCGGTATCCGTAATGGAGACGGCGGGAGAGGGAGG